>NZ_JBHZAV010000083.1:0-22304 GCF_042754445.1 Embleya sp. NPDC059213 | reverse complement strand
TCCGGGCGCCCCTGGGTTCGTGGGCCGCCGGGGGCCCCCCCCCCCCCGCCCCCGCGGGCGGGGGGGGCCCCCCGCGGGTTTTGTGCCCCCCCCCCCCCCGGGGGGGCGGCCACGGGGTGCGGGCCCCCCCCCCCGCCGGGTCTCCGAGGTCAGGGGACGATGCGCTCGACCGCGGCCGGGCCCAGTTCGGCCAGTCGGCGGCGGGCCTCCTCGATGTTCTTCTCGGTCAGATCCTTGCCCTCCGCGAGTACCAGGTCCTCGGGGTCGACGGGCGTTTCGGCGCCACTGCGCAGGTCCATCCGCGGCCGGTCGCCATCGGGGATCTCGTTCACGGGAATGCGCTCGTCACTCATCTCGCCGTCCTTGGCTCGGGGGGGTGGGATCGATGCCGGGCGTTCGGCCCTGCGGCACCGCTCCCGACTACCCGTTGCACCACGAGTGGGAACCCGGGAACCCCGCGCCAAACTTTTTATACATCCGTCCTATACATGTGTCTTATACGCTCGTACAGTTCCTGTCATGACCTCCACCACAGCCAAGGCCGGCCGCAAGGAATGGATCGCACTGACGGTCCTGCTCCTCCCGCTCCTGCTCGTGTCGATGGACATGGGCGTGCTGTACTTCGCGCTTCCGTTCATCAGCGAGGATCTGGAGCCCAGCGCCCCGCAGCAGCTCTGGATGATGGACATCTACGGTTTCCTGCTCGCGGGCCTGCTGATCACGATGGGCGCACTCGGCGACCGGATCGGTCGGCGCCGGTTGTTGCTGATCGGCGCGGCGGCCTTCGGGGCCGGCTCGGTGGCCGCGGCCTTCGCGAACAGCGCCGAGACGCTGATCGCCGCCCGGGCGCTGCTCGGGGTGGCCGGTGCCACGCTGATGCCCTCGACCCTGGCGCTGATCCGCAACATGTTCCACGACCCGGCCCAGCGGCGGACCGCGATCGGAGTGTGGACCGCCGCGCTGACTGCGGGCGCCACGCTGGGCCCGGTGGCCGGCGGTCTGCTGCTGGACCACTTCTGGTGGGGTTCGGCGTTCCTGCTCAACGTGCCCGCGATGGTGCTGCTGCTCGCGGTCGGTCCGTCTCTGCTCCCGGAGTTCAAGGACGCCGCCGCCGGTCGGCTGGACCTGATCAGCGCCGGGCTCTCGCTGGTCGCGGTGCTCGGCGTGATCTACGGGATCAAGGAGATCGCGGCCGAGGGCTTCGCGCCGCGCTACCTGGTCGTCATCGTGGTCGGCCTGGTCGTGGGTTACCTCTTCGTCCGCCGCCAGCGCACCATCGCCGACCCGCTGCTCGACCTCGAACTGTTCCGCGATCGGGCCTACGGCGCCTCGATCGCGGTCAACGTGATCGCGAGCATCGCGATGCTGGGCTCCGCGCTGTTCAACACGCAGTACATGCAACTCGTGCTCGGCATGCGGCCGTTGAAGGCGGCGCTGTGGTCGCTGACGGTGATGCCCGGGATCATGGTCGCGCTCACCGTGTCCGGCATCCTGGCCAAGCGGGTGCGGCCCGGCTTCCTGATCGGCGCGGGGCTGCTGCTCGCGGTGGCCGGCTTCCTGGTGATGAGTTCGGCCCGACCGGACTCGCCGCTGGTGCTGGTGCTGGTCGGGGCGGGTCTGGTCGCCGCCGGGGTGCTGATCGCCACCACGCTGACCGCCGAGATGATCCTGACCGCCGCGCCGCCGGAGCGGGCCGGGGCGGCGGGGGCCACTTCGGAGACCGGCAGCGAACTGGGCGGGGCGCTGGGCATCGCGATCCTGGGCAGCATCGCGGACGCGGTGTACGGGCGGGACATGCGGAACACGACCCTCGACGGGGTGCCGGCCGACGCGGCGGACGCCGCGAACGACACGCTGGCGGCGGCGAGCGCGACCGCCGGGCGCATCTCGGGTCGGGCCGGCGACCAACTCCTGGACACCGCGCGGGACGCCTTCACGCACGGCATGCAGTACGCCACCCTGGGCGGCGCGGTCCTGCTCGCGCTGGCCGCGATCGTGGCCACCGCGCTGCTGCGCGGGGTGCCGGTCGCCGCCGAGACGCAGGCGCAGGCGAAGGTGGAGTCGGAGTCGCACGCGCCGGCCGGGACGGCCGCGTCGGTCGCGTCGGTCGTGGGTGGGCCGGTGCCCACCCACTGATCACCCGTCCATCCACACCGCCCGTGGTGGAGGCGGGCGACACCCAACACCCGAAGGCGACCCCGTGTGGGGTCGCCTTTGTGGTGAATACGGGAAATACCGAACGGCCACGGCATATGGCGTGTGGTCAAAGGGGTAAACGCGCCCGATCAGGTCGAATCGGCATTGATTCTCACCATTTCGAGCAGCGAGCCACGCCGAAAGCAGTTGCCCACAGGTTTTCCACAGGATGTGGATCTTCCTTGTGGAAGATCAGCGCGCTGCCCGGCTCCGGCTGTGGATAAACGTCTCCAGTTCGAGGTTTTCGGTGTCCGAAAAGACCCGGTCGGGAATGGTCATCGCCTGGGTGGGGCCGAACTCGAAGATCCACTGGGTATCCACCCGGCGCACTTTGCGGAAGGTGTCCCACGGGGTCGCGCTGCGGCTGCCGCCGAGCGTGGTCACGAACTCCTCGTCGGTCAGCGTGACCTCGCACGGCACGCCGTGCATGTGCCTGTTCTGCCGGGCGGCCTGGATCGGCGCCCAGAACCGCAGCGCGAGCATGGCCAGGCCGAAACCGACGAACGCGAGCGGCCACAACACGGTCGTACCGGTCAGCAGTGCCTTCGTCACCAGGACGACGCCCAGCACCGAGAGCACCGCCCCGGCCCCGAACAGACCCCGGAAGAGGCCGCGTCGAAAGGCGAGCACGCCCTCCGCGATATCGGCCTCGGTCGGGACGTAGGTGGTCGAGATATGCACCCGGCCATGGTCGCACGCGGGTCGGGCCGGGCCGGCTACGGCTACGACTCGCGGGGTTCCGTGGGCGCCGCCTCGGGCGGCGGTGGTTGCGGGGTGTCGCCGGGGCGGGCGTACCACGCGGGTGGGCCCAGGGGCCCGGCCTGCGCGGGCGGCTCGCTCCACGGGCCGCCGGCCGTGTGCCCGGGCGGCTGCCACGGCACGGGCGCGCCGTACACCGGCACGGGCCCCCACGCGGGGTGCGCGGCCGGATGTCGAGCCGGCGGCAGCCACCCGGGCGGCGGGGCGAACGGGCCGGTGCCCGGCGGTGGCCCCCAGCCGGTCGGCGCCCCGTACGGCGCGGCCCCGTACGGCGCCGCGCCCGGCGGGCCGAACGGCGGCATGCCCGGCGCCCACCCGGGCGGCGGCTTGATGTAGCGCCACCTCGGCGACGGCATCGTGTGGTCGATCACCCGTCCCAGGATCGGCTTCGCCGCCCACACCCGATCCAGCAGCTCGCGCTCCTGTTCCGGGTACTCCGGGGCCGGTCCCTTGCGCGAGCGTCCGGCGCGCCGGCGCAGCTCGGCGAGCAGCGTGGCGTCCGCCTGATACGCGCGCAGTCGCGCCGCCCCGGTCGGGCCGAGCATGGCCTTCGCGGTGCGCAGCGCCCGCGAGCGGTCGGCCATCGAGGACAGCAGCAGCGGCTCGTGCGGGCGGAACCAACCCGCCGCGACATAGCCCGGCAACTCGTCCTCGACCGCGCGCAACTGGTCGCGCCGCACGATCACCACGTACCAGACCAGCCCGCCCAGGATCGGCATCATGACCAGGAAGTACACCCCGAGGAAGGCCAGTCCCTGGGTGGCCGAGCCGTTCCAGGCCGCGTGCAGGCCGACCGCGCACACGTAGCCGCCGAGCGGAAGCAGGATCCGCGCCGGTCGGGAGCGGGCCGCCAGCGAGAGGCCGAAGCCCAGCCCGATCATCGAGGTGAACAGCGGATGGGCGAACGGCGACATGATGCCGCGCGCGATGAAGGTGCCCCACGTGGTGCCCAGACCGTCGCCGCTGTCCTCGCTCGCGGCGAACTCCCGGCCGAAGTACAGGACGTTCTCGGTGAACGCGAAGCCCGCGGCGCTGATCGCCGCCGGAATCAGGCCGTCCAGGACGCCGCGGAGCCGGCGCCGGATGGTCAGGAACAGGAGCAGGACCGCGAGTCCCTTGACGCACTCCTCCACCACGGGCGCCACGATGGTCAGCCCGAGCAGCTCGGCGTCCTCTTCACCCTTGAGGTCCATCAGCTTGTCGAAGGACCAACTGTTCGCGAGCAGCGCCACCAGCGCACCGGCACACGAACCCCACGCGAACGCGAAGAGCAGGCTCTTCCACGGCAACGGCCGGACCCGGCCCAGCCACACGATCGCGCTCACCACCAGCGGCGCGGGCACCAGCGCCATCAACGCCCCGACGAGCAGCCCCTGGACGCCGATGGTGTCGCCGAGCATGACCGCGACGGTGACCGCGCAGGCGAGCAGCGCGGTGCCCAGTACGGTTATTCGCGCGGTCTGGTTCGCCGCGAGGGTGCGCAGCCGCGACTTCTCGACCGGCCCGGGCCGGTACAGGGCGAACTCGTACGCGGCCCGGTCCGGAGGGACGGGACCGGCCGGCGAGTCGGGTCCTTGCGATGCGTCCATTGGGGTGACGATAACGCCGCGCGGTGGCGCGGTGCCCCTTCCTCGGGTCGGCTGCCCGGCTCAGCGGCGCCGGAAGAGCAGATCCGCCACCTCGTGGCCCTTGTCCAGTCCCTGCTGTTCGAAGCGGGTGACCGGCCGCCAACTCGGGCGGGGCGCGTAGCCGTCCGCGGTGTTGACCAGTTCGGGCTCGGCGCGGAGCACTTCGAGCATCCATTCCGCGTAGTGCGCCCAGTCGGTCGCGCAGTGCAGGATTCCGCCCGGCGCCAGGCGGGACGCGGCCAGCGCGGCGAAGGCGGGCTGAATCAGCCGGCGCTTGTGGTGTCGGGTCTTGGGCCACGGGTCGGAGAAGAAGACCCGGATGCCCGCGAGGCAGGCCGGCGGCAACATGTCCCGAAGCAATTCGATCGCGTCGCCGTTGGCCACCCGTATGTTCGTCAGCCCGCGGCGCTCGGCGTCGTGCAGCAGGCTGCCCTGACCCGGGGTGTGCACGTCGATGGCGAGCACGTTGGTGCCCGGATCGGCCTCGGCCATCGCCGCCGTCGCCTCGCCCATGCCGAAGCCGATCTCCAGCACCACCGGGCGGTCGTCCCCGAACAACTCGCCGAGGTCGAGCCGCCGGTCCGCGACGTCGAAGCCCCACCGCTCCCACAGCCGATCCAGCGCGTCTCGTTGGGCCAGGGTGACCCGGCCCCGGCGCGGGGTGAAGCTGCGCACGGTCGCGAGGTGGGTGATCGGGCGATCGGTGATCGGGACGCCGGTGGCGGTCGAGGCGCCGGGAAGAGGGGACATAAGACAAGGATTTTACGGCGAATCCCGGGGGCGGCCGATCGTCGGGGGAACCCCCGGCCTCGGCGGCGGCGGGCCCGGCGCCGCGGGCGGCGTCGATCCGACCGGTACCGGCGGTGCTCCGGGCGGGGCCGGCGCCGTACCCGGACGCAGTCGGAACACCGCCCAGAACAGCACCGACGCGACCAGGAACGCGCCGAACAACCACGCCGCGCGCAGCAACATCCCCCGGGTGGCGCCGGTGGTCACCCCGGTCGGGTCGAGCAGCGTGAGCAGGAACAGGAACACCGCGACCGTGTACACGGCCGCCCAGCCCCACCTGCTCCACCGCCACAGCAGGTGACCGTCCAGGAAGCGGATCGGCAACAGGCCGAAGACCAGGCCGATCACCGCGGCGACATAGGTCTGGGTGAGGACGTTCTCGACCAGCACCCAGCCGAAGGCCGGCGTGTCGTCGCCGGCCAGCACGTGTTCGACCGGGATCCGCCACACCCAGGCGCTCGCGCCCAACCCGGCCAGCGCCCACGCGCCCAGCGCGGTGGCCCGCCCCTCCTCGTGCGCGGACATCCGGCGCAGGCCGGCGTGGGTGAAGGCGAGGAACAGTCCGTAGATGTAGCCCGGCACCAGGTGCGCGAGCCGGGACCCGGTGCCCAGCAGCAGCGCGACCACCAGGGCGCCGGGAACCAGGTGCGGGAAGGCGCGGATCCGCGAGACGTGCCGGCGGTACGCCTCGGACACCCCCGCGTAGGCGAGCACGGTGAGCGGGACCGCGATCAGCAGGGACAGCGCGAGCGCGGACGTGCCCGCGTCCAGGGCCACGTTCGGTTCGACCGCGACCGTGCCCAGCGCGGACAGCAGCACGAAGGCGAGCACCTGGAGCCGCGGCGCGCGGGGCAGCGAGCGCGGGCGGGCCGCGCCCGGGCGCAACCGGCGACGGATGCGCAGGCGGTTCTCCTCCACGGTCTTGTTGAACAGTTCGGCGGCGAAGCCCACCAGCGGGAGGGCGAGCACGGCCCCGACGCCGGCGCCGGCCAGTGGCGCGGGGTGGTCGAGCAGGTCGCCGGGGGAGGGCAGGTCGAGCGCGGAGTCGGCGCGGTCGGCGGGTCGGCTCGCCGGGGCGGATGCCGGGTGTCGGGTGGGCAACACGGTGAACGCGAGCCGCACGCTGCCGTCCAGGCGCTCGTCGACACACGCCGCGCTCAGTTCGGCCCGCCCCTCGGGCAGCCCGGCGGGCATGGTCAGCTCGGCGTCGATCCGGCCGTCCGGGCCGACCGGCACCCGGGCCACCTCGCGGTCGCCGCGGCGGATCGCCAGGTCGGCCGGTCCGCCGCCGGTCCGACCGGCGCAGCCGGTGAAGCCGGATCCGGTCGCGCGGATCCGGTCACCGCCGCCGGCCTGTGCGGTGGACAGGGCGAACGTGGCCGGCGGGAGCGTGAGTTCGGCGTCGAGCACGACGTCGGCGTCGACCACGCCGAACTCGGCGTCGTCGGACAGGCAGGACACGGTGAGCCGGTGTGTGCCGCGACTGGGTGTCTGGGGGACGTGTACGCGCAGCGGCTGATACCGGACCAGCGCCTTCGGTCCGTTCGGCTCGGCCGGGGCGTAGAACGAGGTGACGAAGCGGCCGTCCCACAGGAGCGCGCCGTTGTGCGTCGCGGTGGCCGGCCCGCAGCGCAGGTCGGTCCAGACGGTGACCATGGAGTCGGGGGCCGCCGCGGCCGGTTCGAGCACCAGCCGTCGACTCGCCAGGTTCGCCGGCTGCGGCCCGGGGGCCGGGAAGCCGTCCGGGTTGCCCTGCTCGGTCGACGTGTAGTCGAACGTGGTTTCGGCCATCGCCTTCGGGATCGGCTCCCTGCCCCGGTTCGTGCACACCGTGCGGAAACCCTGGACGCCGACGTAGACGGGCGGATCCAGGGTGAAGCGCACGGTGAAGCCCTGCTCTCGCGCGGGATCGATCGGTACGTCCGCCGCGATCAATCGGTCGGCGCCCATCACGTTCGTGCGCAGCCGCGCGTCGTACCCGATCACGTCGACCCGGCCGGTGGGACAGCCGGTGTGACCGGTGCCCCGGAGCGTGACCACGTCGCCGGCACGCAGCGGCCCGCTCGGCGAGACCACCAGCCGGGCGCCCGGGGTGTCGGCGCGTGCGGGCGCGACCGCGCCGAGCAGCGCGCACACCACGAGTACGGCGCCCACGAGCAGGACGCGCGGTACGGCGGATCGCGGTACGGCGGTATTCACGGCCACGTGCAGTCCCCCGATCGGCCGGCCCGCGCCCATGATCGCGTGCCGGCTCAGCGGCCGGCCAGGGCCCCCAGTCGTTCGGCGACCCGAGTGGCGATCTCGTCGCCGATCGGCAGGGACGCGGTGGCGGCGGGCGAGGGCGCGTTCAGGACGTGGATCGTGCGTGGGCCGCCGGTGATCAGGAAGTCGTCGACCAGTTCGCCGTTGGGGCGGACCGCCTGCGCGCGCACTCCCGCCGGCGCCCGGACCAGGTCGTTCGCGGTGACCTCGGGAAGCAGCCGCTGCACCTCGCGCACCATCGCGGGCTTGGCCACCGAGCGCAACAACTCGCCCGCGCCGTACCGCCAGTGCCGACGCGCGATGTGCCACATGCCCGGATAGGCCAGGGTCGCGGCCAACTCGCGCGGCGCGATCCGCGACCACGAGTAGCCCTCGCGACGCAGCGCCAGGACCGCGTTCGGGCCCACGTGCACGTCGCCGTGGACGCCCCGGGTCAGATGTACGCCCAGGAACGGGAAGGCCGGATCCGGCACCGGGTAGACCAGCCCGTGCACCAGCCCGCGTCGCGAGGGCACCAGCTCGTGGTACTCACCGCGGAAGGGCACGATCCGCACCGGCGGCGGGTCGCCCGCCAGCTCGGCGATCCGGTCGCTGTACAACCCCGCGCAGTTGACCAGCACCCGCCCGCGCAACTCGCCGAGCCGGGTCTGTACGACCACCTCGTCCGCGTGCACGGCGAGGTCGACCACCCCCGCCCCGGTGCGCAACGCGACGCCGCGCTCGTGCAACAGGTCGACCAGGGTCCGGCACACGTCGGTGTAGTCGACGATGCCGGTGGAGGCGACGTGCAGTCCGCCGACGGACAACACGTGCGGCTCGCGCTCGCGAACCTGCTCGGTGGTCAGCTCGGTGACCGGCACGCCGTTTGCCAGCCCCCGCTCGAACAGGGTGCGCAGACGCGGGAGTTCGTGCACGCTGGTGGCGACCACGAGCTTCCCGGGGACGTCGTGCGCGATGTCGTGGCGGGCGCAGAAGTCCGTCATCCGGCGGGCGCCCTCGACGGCGAAGCGGGCCTTGAGGCTGCCCGGCCGGTAGTACAGCCCGGAGTGGATCACCCCCGAGTTGCGGCCGGTCTGGTGCGCGGCCCAGGAGGTCTCCTTCTCGACCACGGCCACGGTGCGTCCGGGGTCGCGCTCGGTGAGCGCGTACGCGGTGGCCAGGCCGACGATGCCACCACCGACCACCACCACGTCGTAGGTCAACGTCATGAGCCCACCTCCACCCTGCCGACCCTAGCGGCGCGGGCACGGGCGGGGGAGTCGGGCGGCCCGATGGTGTGCGCCGTCACCGGCCGCGGCGCCACCGTGCCGGGGACCACCACGCGGTGGACGGGGCCGGGGCGGGCTCCGGGGTCGGGTCCGCAGGGGTCGGTACGGGCTCGGGCAGCGGCGCGGCCGGCTCGGGCACCGGGGCCGGCTCGGGTGTCGGCTCGGCGGGTGGGGCCGCCAGGGCGGCCGGGCTCGGCCACGGGGCGCCGCCGTGGATCGGCTTGTCGGGGGTGAAGGCGACCGGCAGGGCGGCGAGGGCGCGGATCCACGGGGAGGCGCGCCAGGTGAGCGCCTCCTGGGGGACGGCCAGATGCAGATCGGGCAGCCGGTCGAGAAGCGTGTCCACGGCGGTCTTGGCGATCAGCCGTGCGTGGTCCTGGGCGGGACACGCGTGCGGGCCGCCACCCCAGGCCAAGTGCGCCCGGTTGCCGGTCAGTTCGGTATCGGGCGTGCGCACCGCGGGGTCGGCGTTGGCGGCCGCGATGCCCAGCAGCAGGAAGTCGCCGCCGCGGATCGGCGTGCCGCCGAGCAGGGTGTCCCGGGTGGCCCAGCGGCCGGCCGCGTTCTGCATCGGCGGGTCCTGCCACAACACCTCGTCGAGTGCCTCGTCGGTGGTGCGCCGGCCGCCGGTGAGGGACGCGTGCAGGGTGTGATCGGTCAGCAGGATGCGCAGCGAGTTGCCGATCCAGTTGGCGGTGGGCTCGGTCGGGGTGATCACGAGCAGGTCCTCGATCACCTCGGCGTCGGTCAGCCCGGAGGGGTGCGCGAGCATCCAGGACGTGACGTCCGCGCCCGGGGTGATGCGCTTGGTCGCGACCAGGTCGGTCATCATCCGGTGCAGGACGGCCTGATGCGCGAGCGCGTCCGGACCGCCGTCGAACATCCCGTTGATCGTCCGGACCAGGTGCGGCCCGTCCGGCGCGGGCATGCCGACGATCCGGCCCATCGCCAACAGCGGCAGCCGCTGTGCGTACTCGGTGAGCAGGTCGGCCTCGCCTCGGGCCACGAACGTGTCGATCAGCGAGTCGGCCATGTGCTCGATCTCGCCGCGCAGGGCCCGCCGATCGACGCGACCCAGGCTGTGCGCGACGGCCGCGCTGCGCCGCCGATGCTCGGGGCCGTCGGCGCACAGGATGGACGGGCGGTACTCGACCATCGGCGACAACGGCCAGTCGGCCGGGACCCGGCCCTTGATCCGGTCGAGCCACAACCGCGAGTCGTGCGAGAACCGGTCCGGATCACGGAGTACGGCCAGCAGTTCGGCATAGCCCAGGACCAGCCACGCACGCACGCCGCCGTCCAGGACGACCGGCGCCACCGGGCCGTGCCGTTCGCGCAGCTCGCGGTACAACCCGGCCGGGTCGGACTCGAAGCGTGGGCCGGACAGGGCCACGAACGGGCAGCCGGATCTCTCGGTCATCTCAGGACACATCCCGCTCTGCCGCTGCCACGGCTGCCGCCGGCGCATATCGGCCCGCCCCCGGTGGGCGACCCGCCCCTACTACGGCCCGGAACCATATCGTGCTCGCGGCCGGCTGCCACCTGTTCGAATCGGACACGAACGGCCTTTTGCCATACGGGAATCGATCTTCGACCCGCGGCCGCGGGGTTCGGTGCCCGCAGCCGGTCGGGCCGGCCTTCGCGGTAATTGGTCGTGGGTGTGCTCGCAATGGCGTACAGTTGTGTTCACCGACGCGGGGTGGAGCAGCTCGGTAGCTCGCTGGGCTCATAACCCAGAGGTCGCAGGTTCAAATCCTGTCCCCGCTACTTGGATCACAGGCCCGACATGAAAATGTCGGGCCTGTGGCGTTTCCCGGGATCGTGCGTCGAGCCGAAAAGGGCGGCACTCGCGCCCGCGGGGTGTGCGGGTGTGCGGCTCAGACGGTGATTCCGCCGACCAGCCTGGCGCGTTCGGTGAAGTCCTTGACCGCGCGCACGTCGGCGTACGGCTTGAGGCCGATCATCAGGTCGTTGAGGTAGGCCGCGTTGCGCGACGAGTGCACCCGGTCGGCGATCTCCAGCGCCTGCCGGCCGGTCGCGCAGGCCGCCTCGATCTCGCCCGCGCGCAACTCGGCCTGCGCCCCCACGGCCAGCCGCAGCCCGTGCGAGCGCTGGTACGCCTCGCCGCGCAGGCCCGCGAGCGCCTGCACGGTGAAGTAGCGGGTGCGCTCGGGCACGCCCAGGTCGCGGTAACACTCGGCGCCGTCCGCGCACAGCCGGTCCCACGTGAAGAAGTCGATCCACTCCGGATCGGGATCGCCCGTCCGGGCCCGCTCCAGGTGGGCCTCGGCCGCGTTGAGCGCGCGCCCGCACCCCGGCGCGTCGCCCGCGCGGGCCTGGGCGCGGGCCTCGACCAGGTGCAGGAAGCCGGTCACCCGGGAGGTCGCGATGCCCTTGTTGCGCTCGATGGCGGCCTGGGCCAGGTCGACCGCGATGTCGGGGTTGCCGCGATAGGTGGCCTGCAGGCTCATCGAGGCGAGCACGTAGCCGCCGAGCGGTACGTCCGCCGCCGCGCGGGCCAGCCGCAGGGCCTGGATGTAGTAGCGCTGGGCGACCTCGTGTTGGCCGGTGTCGAAGGCCATCCACCCGGCCAGCCGGGAGAGTTCGGCGGTGGCGCCGAACAGCCTGCGCCCCACGTCGTCGTGGTAGCTGCCGCGCAGCAGCGGGGTCGCGTCGCAGCGCAGACACTCCGGCACCATCGACGCCCGCCAGTCGCCGCCGCCGTACTTGCTGTCCCAGCGTCGGGCCTCCTCGGCCGCCTCGCGCAGCTTGGTCACATCGCTGTGTCCCACGTGCGACCCGGTGCCGCGATGCTCGGCGCGGGCGTCCGCGGGGGTGATCAGCCAGCGGGCCATCGGGGTGCCGTAGGCGGTGACGGCGAACGTCCCGGCGAGCAACTCGCGTCGATTCACGTGGTCGTGCCTCCACAGGTCGGTGGCGGTGCGAACTGCCTCCCCGACATCGCGTGGGAAGGCCAGACCGAGATCGGGATCCACCGGCCGGCTGTCGTCCAGGCCGATCTCCTCCAGCGGCACCGGGCGACCGAGGCGCTCCGCGAGCACGGCCGCGATCAGGTGCGGCACGGGGCCCTGCGGAGTCATCCCCTTGCCCACCCAGCGGGCCACGGAGGTCTTGTCGTAGCGGAGGGAGAGACCGCGCCGGGCGCCCAGGTCGTTGACCCGGCGGGCGAGCCCGGCATTGCTGACCCCGGCGACACCCAGCAACTCGCCGAGCCGGCCGTTGGGTCCGCGCTCGCGCGGGGGCCGGGGGCGGGGGTCGGCGGACTCCTGGTGCGGGAGTTCGGTGGTGGTGTGGAGGGTGTCGAGGCGTTCGGGGCGCGCCTGCTCGGCGCCGGCCGGGGAATCGCCGAAGGAGCCGTCGGACCCGGCGCCGACGCCTCCGCTCACCACCCCCGGATCCGGGACCTCCCGGTCTCCGTCATCGGGACTCGAACGCCCCGACTGATCCTGCTTGGGACTGCCGCGCATAGTTTGCCCCCAAAGGCAACCCTCCGTCCGCCTCAGCGTAACCGGACCGGCCGGCTCGGGTAAGGGAGATATTCGCCAATCCCGGGAGTGAAGCGACGCGAATTTACGGGTTGTTCCCGGGCGCGTCGCCTGCGGGACAACCCTTGGCCAAGCGATCACCAAGGACGGGCCGCAATCATTGACAGAACGTACTTGACGTCGCGTCAGTACCCAGGCACGGTCAAAAGGCACCATGCGCCGGGTGCGTGTCCCCGTGCGCCGTCGGATGCGCTCTACTCAGGCTTGCCTAACCTTGGTTCCATGGAAGTGTCGGATCACGTACGGCCGGTATCCATGGTGGTTTGCGCGGGGCCATAACCCGGAGGGGGTCGAGATGCGCTGGTTCGCAGGGACGTCCGAGAGTCGGAGCGTTACCCGGCCGACCGGGGCCAGGACGTTGTGGGACGGCTCCGATCCGCTGTGGCTGGTGGGGAATTGGCCTGCGGACGAGGTCCGGGTGGTCAGCCGGGGCGGGATGCGGATGGCGGTGCTGGGCGTGTGCGGCGCCACCGACGCCGAGCTGGAGGTCGGGCTCGCCATCGCCCGCGGCGGCGCGTTGCGACACCTGACCGGGTGGGCCGGCAGCTACCACGTGGTGCTGCGTACCGGCGTGCGGACCGTGGTGCTCGGCGATCTCGCGGGTGTGCGCCAGGTGTTCCACGCCGAGCCGGCCGACGGCGTGGTCTACGCCTCGCACGCGCTCCCGCTCGCCGACCTGACCCGGGCCGGCCTGGACACCGAGGCGTTCGCGGCCCGCCTGGCCTGCCCCGACGTGCCCGAACTGGTCGCCGGCCGCTCGATGTTCGCGGGCGTGAGCCGGCTCGAACCCGGACACGCGCTGGACGTGGGGCACGGGACGGCCCGGGTGCGGCTCTACGAACAGCACCGCTCCCCGCTCGACTTCCCCGGCGCGGCCGACGCGCTGGGTCGGGCGCTGTCCGACGCGGTCGGCCGCCGAGTGGCCGGATCCAAGCGCCCCGGCGCGGATCTGTCCGGCGGCCGGGACTCGGCGGTGCTCGCACTGCTGGGCGCCCGTTCGGTGGCGATGGCCAAATCGCGCGACCTGATCGCGGTCACCTGGGCCGAACCCTGCGCCCCCGGCGACCCGGAGTCCGCGGCCGACATCGTGGCCCGCTCGGCGCGCCTGCGCCACCTGATCGTCCCGGGGGACGTCGACCACCTGCCGTACACCGGCCTGGAGGACGTGCTCACCGGTGCGGTGATGCCCGACGAACCGGGCTTCTCACTGATCGGGATGGCCCGAACCACCCGCACGTTCAACGCCATTCGCGACGCCGGCATCGACATGCACATCACCGGCTACGGCGGTGACGCGGTGCTGGGCACCCCGCTCGCCTACCTCGCCGATCTGGCCATGGACCGGCGCCGGATGACCACCGCCCGGCACGCCCGCACCTGGGCGCGCAACCTGGGCCTGCGCGGCCACGACCTGGCGGGCACCGCGAACCGGGTCGCCCGTACCACCTTCCCCCAGGCACTCGACCAGCTCGCGGAGGTCTTCGCGGGTTCCGGTCGGGTGGACGCGGGTCCGGCCGCCGCGATCGCGTGGTGCACCGCGGCCCCCACGGCGGTCTGGACGACGCCGGACATGCGCCGCCGTCTCGCCGTGTCGCTGCGCCGCCTCGCGGGCGAGTCGGTGGTCTCCGCCGGATCCGTTGTCGCCGCGGACCCGGCGGTCCATGGCCGTCCGGGGGACCGCGCCGCATGGGTCGCGGTCCGCCGGGCGGCGGAACGCCAACGCGCCTGCCAGCAACTCGCCGAGCGCATCGGAGTACGGGTCCAGGCGCCCTATCTGGACACCGCCGTGGTGCGCGCCGGGCTGGCCCTGCCGGCCTGGGCCCGCGATCGGGACGACGGGCCCAGGGCGCTGCTCACCGCGGCCGTCCAGGGGCTGATCCCGCGGCACACCCTGGGCACGGTGCACCGGGCCGACTACACCGAGGCCGAGCGACGCGGGCTGCGCTTGAACGCCCGGGTGCTGCGCGACCTGTTCGCCGACCCGCTGTTGGCCGAACTGGGCGTGCTGGACCCGGTCGAGGTGCGCCGCACCCTCGACCACGCGATCGGCGGCGCGAACCTGGACAAGGGCGAGCCGGCCACCCCCCGCCCCGACCTGCCGCTGGGCGCGCTGGCCGACATCGTCTCGGCCGAACTGTGGCTGCGCGGCGTCTGGGAGGGCCGAGTGATGCGCTGGGACGCGACGCCGAGTTCTGCCCCGGGCGTACGCATCGCGGCTGTCGCGTAGGCGCCGCACCCGTACCTGCACCCGGACCCGGACCCGGACCCGGACCCGGACCCGGACCGACAAGCCGATCCGGGCAAGCCCCGCGGCCACGGGGCCTGCCCGGCGCGCCGGTCGATCCCCCTCATACGTGCGCCCACGCCCGGCCGACCGGCCGGCCGTGGGCGCACAAGACTTTGCGGGCGGCCGGGCCGCCGGGCCGGATGAGCCCGGTCGCCCGTGCGCCCCGACCCGTATGCCGCCCCGCCGCCGCGTCGCCGGTGCGCCGGGCCGCTCGTCACCCCTGTGCGCCCGGGCCCGCTCCCCGAGTCGCCCCTGCGGGGCCGCCCGCTCCGTGCCTCCGTGCCGGCCGTTCCGTCGTCGTGCCCTTGCTCCGCTTTCGGTGCGCACCTAGCATGCGAGCGTGACACCTACCGACCGGTAGGAATGTCCGATCCGGCATGATCCAGCGTGACACCGCAGGGGGAGTACACACATGAGGGACCGGCACCTCGAACCCGAGCACCTCGCCTTTCGCGAATCCGCGCGCGAGTTCTTCCAGCGTGAGGTGGTCCCGTTCCACGACCAGTGGGAGAAGGACGGCATCGTCGACCGCTCGGTCTGGCTCAAGGCCGGCAAGCAGGGGCTGTTGGGCACCGACGTGGACGAGCGCTACGGCGGCGGCGGGGTGGGCGATTTCCGCTACCTCGCGACGTTGTCCGAGGAACTGATCCGGGTGGCCGCGTCGGGGGTGGGCTTCGGGCTGCACAACGAGGTGGTCGCGCCGTACCTCAACGACCTGGCCACCGACGAGCAGAAGCAGCGTTGGTTGCCCGGCTTCTGCTCCGGCGAGATCATCACCGCGATCGCGATGACCGAACCCGGCGCGGGCAGCGACCTCCAGGGCGTGCGGACCACCGCGATCCGGGAGGGCGACCACTACCTGCTCAACGGCGCGAAGACCTTCATCACCAACGGCATCAACGCCGACCTGGTGATCGTGGTCGCCAAGACCGACCCCGAGGCCAAGGGCAGCAAGGGCATCAGCCTGATCGTGGTCGAGCGGGGCATGCCGGGCTTCGAGCGGGGGCGCAACCTGGACAAGATCGGGATGAAGGCGCAGGACACCGCCGAACTGTTCTTCTCCGACGTCCGGGTGCCGCTGAACAACCTGCTCGGTGAGGAGAATCGCGGCTTCTACCACCTGATGAACAACCTGCCGCAGGAACGCCTGGGCATCGCGAGCGCGGCGGTCGCCGGTGCCGAGACGGTCTTCGCGCACACGCTCGAATACGTCAAGACGCGGACGGCGTTCGGCCGCCCGATCGGCTCGTTCCAGAACACCAGGTTCGAACTGGCGGAGATGGACACCGAGTTGGACATCGCGCGGACCTACGTCGACGACTGCATCATGAAGCACGTCGCCGGCGAGCTGGACGCGGTCGCCGCCTCGAAGGCCAAGTGGTGGACCACCGACCTGCAAAAGCGGGTGGTCGACCGCTGTCTGCAACTGCACGGCGGATACGGCTACATGCTCGAATACCCGGTGGCCAAGGCGTTCGTCGACACCCGGGTGCAATCGATCTACGGGGGGACGAACGAGATCATGAAGGAAATCATCGGCCGTTCCCTCGGCATCTGAAGCGGAGCACGAACATGACGGATGGTCCGATGGCCGAGGCGCTGCGGCCCGAAGCGATCACGGCGTGGCTGGCCGAACGGGCCGCGGTGCGCCCGCCGCTGGGCTTCGACCTCGTGCTCGGCGGGCGGTCGAATCTCACCTACGTGGTCTCGGACGCCGACGCGCGCCGCTGGGTGCTGCGCCGGCCCCCGCTGGGGCACGTGCTCGCGACCGCGCACGACATGGGGCGTGAGCACCGGATCCTGGCCGCGCTGGGCTCCGGGCGGACCGACGTGCCGGTGCCGGCGGTGGTCGGTCTGTGCAGCGACGAGACGGTCAACGGCGCGCCGTTCTTCGTGATGGACTTCGTCGACGGGCAGGTGATCCGCTCCGTCGAGGACGCCGCCACCCTGCTCACACCGCAGGCCCGGCGGCGGGCCGGGGAGCAACTCGCGGACGTGCTCGCGGCGATCCACGCCGTGGACGTGGACGCGGTGGGGCTGGGCGAACTCGGCCGGCGCGAGGACTACATCGGGCGCCAGTTGCGCCGCTGGCACCGCCAGTGGGAGGCCACCCGGGTGCCCGGGATCGAGGCGATCGACGACGTGCACGACGCGCTCGCGGCATCCGTCCCCGCCCAGCAGGGCGCCACGATCGTGCACGGCGACTTCCGCCTGGACAACGTCATCCTGGGCCCGGACGGCACCGTGCGCGCGGTGCTGGACTGGGAACTGTGCACGCTCGGCGACCCGCTCGCCGACGTGGGCACCACGCTGATGTACTGGGTCGAGGCGGGCGAGGACGGCACACTGCTGCCCGCCGACGGCACCGCGAGCGAGGGCTTCATCGACCGGGCCGCGTTCGCCGCGCGCTACGCGGCGGCCACCGGTCGGGACCTGTCGCACATCCGCTGGTATCAGGCGTTCGCGTGCTGGCGGCTCGCCTGCATCCTGGCCGGCGTGCTCGATCGATACTCCGCCGGCGCGATGGGCGAGCAGGACGCGGCCGGGCCGTTCACCGTCGACGGGCTGCGCGCGTTGGCCACTCGCGCGCAGGAGATCCTCGCGCACGCCTGACCGCCGTCCGGGTGGCGTTCGCGCGCGGAGGTGAGCGCGCGACATTCGGGTGGTATGGGGCCCTCCACATCCGGATTCGGTGACGAGGAGGGCCCATGGCCGACGCTGAGCCGAAGGGCGTCGTGGTCGGCGTGGACGGGTCGGAGCCGGCCCGGCGGGCGTTGGACTGGGCGATGACCGAGGCCGAGCTGCGCGGGTTGCCGCTCTACGTGGTGACCGCGCAGCCCGCGACCCCCGGTTATGTGGTGCTCGCGCCCGGCCCGCACTACCAGGAGGACCTCGAACGGGTGCTCGCCGAATTGCGGATCCGGACCGAGACCACGGTGGCCGAGGTGAACGGCGAACGCGAACGGCCGTTCGGCGGACAGGCCGTGGTCCAGGTGTACTCGGGCACGGCGACCGAGGTGTTGCTCGGGATGTCCGAGCGGCACGAGATGGTCGTGGTGGGTTCGCGTGGCTCGGGCGGTTTCTCCCGCCTGCTGCTCGGCTCGGTCAGCACGGCGGTGGTGCACCACGCGGCCTGTCCGGTGCTCGTGGTGCGTAGTTGATCGGTTTGTCGGATCTCGACCGAGACCTGCTCGACCGATACTGCCTCACTCGGGACTGCCTCGACCGAGACTGCCTCAACTGAGAAAAAGGGTGTCCAACTCGTCCTGCGTGAACGGCTTCCCGGGCAGCGGGGACGAGTGTCCCGCGTGCAGGCCGTCGAGCAGGATTTCCAGATAGCGACCGGCGATGGTCAGTCGTTGTGGGTGTGGAAGCCCCGACGGGGGCAGCAGACACGACATCATCAGCGATATGTCGGCGTCCGAGACGTCCGCTCGGAGCAGCCCGCAGGACTTGGCCTGATCGACCAACATGCCCACCGCGTCGTTGAGTTCGGCGCGCGAGGAACTCATCTCCTCGGTCACCGGGACCCGCCCGCTCAGCGCGGGGAACAGTCGGCCGGCACCCGAGCCGACCGCGCGGCGTAAGTATCTGGCGAGTGCGGACCACGCGTCCGGTTCCTCGTCCAACGCGTTGACCGCCTCGGCGGTCAGTCGGTTGGTCTCGGCGATCATGATGCGTTGGACCAGTGCCTCCTTGCCGGTGAAGCGGCGGTAGATGGTGCCCACCCCCACGCCGGCACGGCGGGCTATCTCCTCCATCGGAGCGTCGTAGCCCAGCTCGCCGAACACCTCGCGGGCCGCCCGGAGCACCTGCTCCAGATTGCGTCGGGCGTCGGTGCGCAACTGCGGCGACGGCTCGGCCGGCCTGCTTCGTTGCGGCTTGCGAGCCGGTGGAATCGTCGTTGTGTGTCGACCTCCGACGCCGTCGCCGCCGGTGTCCTGCGTCTTCGTGGTACGCGTACGCGAAGCGCCGCTCATAGCGTCTCCCCCGGAAGGCAAGTGTGTCGATTCCCCCACCAGACCCCGCTTTGCCCAGGGCGTCGAGACTACCCGAACCGACCCCACCCCAGAAGCGGAATCCGACAGCACGGTTGTGAAGATATCGCTGACCGCTGACCTCTCGTCACCACCCGTACGGGGCACACAAACCCGACGAACACCTGTCTGTGGCCCTCGGAAAGGGGCAGAGTGGAACGCATGACGACCTCGACTCGGCCCGAGCGCATCCTGATCGTCGGCGGTGGCTACGTCGGCCTGTACACGGCCCTTCGCCTGCAACGGAAACTCAAGGCGGGAGAGGCGACGGTGACCGTCGTCGAACCGCAGTCGTACATGACGTACCAGCCGTTCCTCCCGGAGGCCGCGGCCGGCGCCATCTCGCCGCGCCACGTGGTCGTCCCGCTGCGCTCGGTGCTGCCCAAGTGCCGCATCGTCACCGGCACCGTGGAACACGTGAACCACGCGAAGAAGACCGCGACCATCGAACTGCTCGGCGGCGAGACCTACGACGCCTCCTACGACCTGCTCGTGGTCGCGCCCGGCTCGGTCGCGCGAACCCTGCCGATCCCGGGGCTCGCCGAGTGGGGCATCGGCTTCAAGACCGTCGAGGAGGCCATCGCGCTGCGCAACCACGTGCTCGAACAGATGGACACCGCCTCCTCGACCCGGGACCCCTCGATCCGCGACCACGCGTTGACCTTCGTCTTCGTCGGCGGCGGCTACGCGGGAGTGGAGGCACTCGCCGAGCTGGAGGACATGGCCCGCTACGCGTGCCGGTACTACCACAACATCACCCCGGCGGACATGCGCTGGATCCTGGTCGAGGCATCGCCGCGGATCCTGCCCGAGGTGGGCGAGGACATGGGCCGGTACACGGTCGCCGAGCTGCGTCGACGGGGCATCGACGTACGCCTGAACACTCGGCTGGAGTCGGCCCGCGACCGGCACGTGGTGCTCTCGGACGGCACCGAGGTCGACGCGAGCACGCTGGTGTGGACGGCGGGCGTCAAGCCCAGCCCGATGTTGATCGCCACCGATCTGCCGCTGGACGACAAGGGTCGGCTCAAGGCGCGCGCGACGCTCGAGGTGGAGGGGGTCCCGGGGGTATGGACGGCGGGCGACTGCGCGGCGGTGCCCGATCTGACCAAGCCGGGCGAGGAGTTCACCGGTCCCAGCGCGCAACACGCGGTGCGCCAGGCGCGGGTGCTCGCGGACAACATCATCGCGACGCTGCGCCGGCAACCGCAGCAGCAGTATCGGCACAAGCACGTGGGCTCGGTGGCCTCGCTCGGCCTGCACAAGGGCGTCGCGCAGGTCTACGGGATCAAGACCAAGGGTCTGCCGGCCTGGTTCATGCACCGCACGTATCACCTCAGCCGCGTGCCCACGCTGAACCGCAAGATGCGCATCATGGCGGAATGGACACTGGCCCTGATGTTCCGGCGCGAGATCGTCTCGCTGGGTTCGATCGAACACCCGCGTGCCGAGTTCGAGTACGCCACCCGAGGCGACCGCAAGCCCACCAGGTAGGGACGATCGACCGGCGGGCTCGTAGGCTGAAGCGTCGCCCGAGGGTCGAGCGACTCGCGACCGGGTCCCGTACATTGCCACAGCGCACTCCTGTGGTACCCCGAACGGGGGCCCGGCCTCGGGGTGTGATTCCCTCACGGCCGACTTTCGCCCACACTGGTGATGTCACCTGCGGTAAACCTCCATGCGCTTTGCGTGAACGAACTCTCTAGGAAGCGAGCGGTTGAACATCACTCGGTGGGGCGCCCGGCTGGCCGGTGACCGGCGCCGCTCGGTGCCGGCGGCACGCAGCCAGGAATCGAACGACACCTTCCCGTTGCGCGACGTGCTGGCCCACGCGCCCGCGTTGATCGCGGTCACCCGAGGGTCGAACCACGAGCTGTGTTACGTCAACGACGCCTACCGGGCGGTCTTCGGCGCGCGCAGAGCGGGTGTGCCGGCCCGGGACGCGCTGCCCGAACTCGCCGAGCACGGGCTGCTGACGCTGATGGATCAGGTCTATCGGACCGGACGCGGGCGGACCGTGCGGGCCCGGCGGGTCGACCATCGCGGCGAGACGTACCCGGGCATGCCGGAGAGCGAGCGCAGGCACGGCTACTACACGTTCGTCTGCACGCCGGTCCGTCCCGAGGCGGCCGGCCGCGGCGGCGACACCCGGGGCGTGCTGGTCTTCGCGGTCGACGTCACCGACCAGGTCCAGGCCACCGACCGACTGCGGGAGAGCGAGCGGCGGCACCGGCAGGCCGCGGTCACCCTGCAACGCAGCCTGCTGCCACAGCGGTTGGAGAACCCCGACGACCTGATCGTGGCCGCCAAGTATCTGCCCGGCGGCACCGACGCGGCGGTCGGCGGCGACTGGTACGACGTGATCACCCTGGGCGCGGGCCGCACCGCGCTGGTGATCGGCGACGTGATGGGCCGGGGGGTGCGCGCCGCCGCGGTGATGGGCCAACTGCGTACGGCGGTGCGGGCGTACGCGCGGCTGGACCTGCCACCGCACGAGATCCTGCAACTGCTCGACGAGACCGCGATGGAGATCGACGCGACCCAGATCGCCACCTGCGCCTATGCGGTCTACGACCCGGGCGAGGGCGTGCTGACCTACTCGACGGCGGGCCATCTGCCGCCGTTGGTTCGCGACGGCGAGGACGTGATCCACAAGCTGGACGACGCGAACGGGCCGCCGCTGGGCACCGGTGCGAGCTGGCCGCACACCTCCGGGCGGATCACCCTCGATCCGGGCTCGACCGTGGTGCTGTACACGGACGGCCTGGTCGAGCGCCGCGGCGAGGACCTGGACGAGGGCATCGACACGCTGGGCGCCGCGTTGTTGTCGTCGGTGGGCGAACCCGAGGCGGTCCGCGACCACCTGATCGCGCACATGCAGTTGCCCGAGGAACACGACGACGACATGGCGATGCTGGTGCTGCAACTGCCGCGCCGCGAGGGGGCCCAGGCGCGGCTGTTCCGGACCGCGTCGCTGGACCTGCTGGGCGGCAGCGAGGTGGCCGCGCGCGGGCGGGCGTTCACGTCGGGGGTGCTGGCGAGTTGGCAGGTCGGCGAGGAACTGCGCGAGATGGGCGTGCTCGCGGTGAGCGAGTTCGTGGCGAACGCGCTCACGCATGGGGCGGCGCCGATGCGGTTGCGCCTTCGGCGCACCGATCGGCGGTTGATCGTCGAGGTTTCCGACGCGGACGATCACGTGCCTCGGCGGCGGCGGGCTGCGGCGGACGACGAGAGTGGGCGGGGGGTGGCGATCGTGGCGACGATCGCGAAGTCGTGGGGGAGTCGGCTCACGGATGAAGGCAAGACGGTCTGGTGCGAGTTCCCGTTGGGTTGACCGGGGGTTTTGGCCTCATGCGCCGGCCTGGCTGGTTCGCCTCAAGCGCCGGCGGGGCTGGTTTGGCCTCATGTGCCGGCCGGGCTGTTTCGCCTCAAGCGCCGGCGGGGCTGAGTGGCCTCAAACGCCGGCCGGGCTGGTTCGCCTCAAACGCCGGCGGGGCTGGGTGGCCTCAAGC
>NZ_JBHZAV010000082.1:0-41907 GCF_042754445.1 Embleya sp. NPDC059213 | reverse complement strand
GGGCCCCCCCCCCCCCCCCCCGCTCCCGCCCCCCCCCCCGGCGGCGGACCAGGCCCGCTAGACTCGTCCCTGTTCGTGTTCGGTTCGGATCGAGACATACGAGGAGGTGGGGTTGATGACCGCGCGCAAGGCCACTGCCGTGTGCAGTGCCCGGATCACCCTCACGTCCCGGGCCGTGGCCTGACCTCGTTGTGATTCCCGCCCTCGCCTGAGCGTGAGCTCGCAGGGCGGCCGCCGATCCGAACCCATCGAAACGGACGACCATCCATCATGAGCGACACCCGGTTCACGCGCGTCGAGACCGACGCCGATATTCCGACCGTGCACACCATCCACGCCCGCGCCTTCGAGACGCCCGCCGAGGCCGATCTCGTCGACGCGTTGCGCGTGGACCCGTCCTGGATCCCGGGCCTGTCCATCGTCGCCACCGACGCGAACGACCGGCCCATCGGGCACGCGTTGCTGACGCGTTGTCACATCGACGATGTGCCGGCCCTGGCCCTGGCACCCGTCGCGGTGCTGCCCGAGTACCAGGGCACCGGCGTCGGCTCGACCGCCGTTCGGGCCGCCCTGCGGGCGGCCGAGGACCTGGGCGAGCACCACGTCGTCGTCCTGGGGCACCCGGCGTACTACCCGAGGTTCGGTTTCACCCGCGCCTCGGCCCACGGCATCGGCCTCACCATCGAGGTCCCGGACGAGTCCCTGATGGCCCTCGCCTTCGACGCCGACCACCCGCTGCCCGGCGGCACCGTGCACTACGCGGCCCCCTTCGGCATCTGACCCACGGCAGGACGGGGGAGCCGGCGCGGTTTGCCCGCGCCCGGTAATACGTATTCCCGCGGCCTCGCCTCCCGGCCACTTCGTGGTCGGGAGGCGGGGCCTTTTCCCGGGCCGATTCCCCGCCGCGGACTTGTCGGGTGTGCCGTGGTCGATGATGCCTTGGCTCGACATTCAAGGCATGGCTTGATTTCCGTGGGATCTGCGAGGGTCCACCGATTCCCCAGGCGCCGAGGCTTGCGTCGGACAGGCGAGGAAACGTTCCTGCTTCACCGCTTCGCTGATCGATTGGTTGTGGTCGTGCACGATTATGATCGAGATCGGATCATCCGGTCAAGCGTGTGAGCTGGTGTGATTCCACACGGTCATCCTTGAATCACGGATGGCTAACATAGGTCTAGACCGGTGGCGACAGAACCGAAAGGCTCCGCTGTGTGCGCATTCCGGCGAGGTTCCGTTTACGAACGGTTCATTCTCGGATCGAGGTCCGCAGCGCCGAGTCGATGTTCCGCGCGCAATCGTGGGCGAGGCGGCAGTACCTGCAGGCGATAAACCATTCGACCTGCCTCGGGTGATGGTGCAATACGTGTCGGCCGAAAGTCCAAAAGATGTACGGCCGATATCGAATGCCTCCCCGGTATGACCGAACGCCGACGGCGAAGCCCTTCCCGGCCCCGGAGTCCGCCGCGCCACGACCCCGGTTGTTCCACGGCACCACGACCAACGCTCCGCCGAAAGGAACCACCCCGATGACACCCACTCGCACCACCCGCCTTCGGTCCCGCCCGCGCCGCCGCCGTCCGGTCGCCCTGGTCGCCGCCCTGGTCTGCGTCGCCACGGCCTGGAGCGCGTCGCCCGCCGCCACGGCCGCGCCGACGCCGACCACCGGGTTGGCCGCGGCGGCCACCGCTCCCGTCGCCGGCCCGGTGAGCCCGGCCCTGATCACCACCACCGCCCGGCCCGGCAACCGGGTCGCGCTCACCTTCGACGACGGGCCGAGTCCGCAATTCACCCCGCAATTGCTGCAGGTGCTCAAGAAGCACCAGGTCAAGGCGGTGTTCTGCGTCGTCGGCGAGCAGGTCGAATGGCAGGAGGCGACGGTCCGCGCGATCGTCGCCGACGGCCACACCCTGTGCAACCACACCTACCGTCATCGCGACCTGACCACCGTTTCCCCGGCGGACATCGACGCGGACATCCAGCAGACCAACGCCCGGATCCGGACCGCCGTTCCGGGCGTCGAGATCCCCTACTTCCGTGCGCCGTACGGCAATTGGGGCCAGTCGCCCGCCGTCGCCGCGAACCTGGGCCTGCGCCCGCTGAGTTGGACGCTGATGCCCGGCGACTGGGAACTGCCCGGCGTGGACGTGCTCCTGCAACGCCTCCGCGACGGCATCACCCCGACCGGCGTGGTCACCCTGCACGACGCGGGCGGCGACCGCCAACAGACGGTGGACGCGGTGGACCGCCTGATCACCGAGTACCACGCCAAGGGCTGGAGCTTCGACCTCCCGGCCCGCTGAGCCCCGCCGCCGCGTCGGACCGGGTCGGCCGGTCGATGACGAAGTCGCCCGAACGGCAACCCGGTTCGGCGCGGCGGCAGCCCCGATCCGCCTCCCCTCATCCGCCGGCCGGCGCCTTGATCCGGCCCGACACCAGCGCGGCCACCAAGGCAAGCAACGCGGTCAGCCCGAAGGTCACGCCCAGCGCGGTTCCCATCCCCGCGCCGTGGTCGTGCGTCAGGGCGAGCGCGCCACCACCGAGGCCGCTGAGCACGGCGACGGCGAAGGTCTGGGACAACTGGAGCGCCGCGCCGGTACGGCCCTGTTCCTCGGGCGGCGCCTGGGCGAGGACCGCCGCGGAGGCGGCGTTGTACGCGATGCCCATCCCGAGTCCGCCGATCGCCCAGCCCGCCACCGCCACCGACGGGGGCACGGCGTCGATCAGTACGGTGCCGGCCAGGATCGCGATGCCGAGGAACAACACGGCGCTGCCGAGCGCGCCGTGCGTCGGGCGAAGCCGCGCGCCGTGGCGATCGTCCCAGCGTGCCTGGAGCGCGGAGCCCGCCACCCAGGTCAGCGCGCCCGCCGAGAGTCCCAGTCCCGCCTCGACGGTGCTCAACCCGCGCAGCTCGGTCAGCCCCAGCGGCAGGAAGGTGTCCGCGCCGAAGTAGGCCCCCGCGAGCAGCCAGCGCATCGCGACCCCGGCCGGCAGCCCGCGTCGGGCACGGGTGGTGCCGGCGGGGGTCAGGGCCGCATAGGCGAGCACGGCGACGACCGCGCCGACCGACGCGAGCAGCACCATCGACACCGCCGACCCGAACTCGAACGCCACGATCATCAACCCGGTCCCCAGCGCGAGCACGAGACTCGACACCGGATCCGGAAGCCGCCGCAGGCCCCTCGCACCCGAAGCACGGGAGCGGCGCGAAGCACCGGAGCCGCCCGAAGCACCCGAAGCGCCCGAACCGGCGAGCGTACGGAGCGCGGGCAGCGTCAGCAGGCCCGCGAGCACGATCGGAATCGGCAACAGCAGGAACAACCAACGCCACGACAGTCGATCGGCGAGGGTGCCCGCCACGACCGGCCCGATCAGCGCCGGCAGCGTCCACGCCGACGAGGTGAGCGCGACCATGCGGGCTTGCAGATGTGCCGGGTAGGCCCGACCGATCACCAGATACGCCAACCCCATGATCGCCCCGACGCCCAGCCCCTGGACGAACCGCCCGGCCACGAACACCCACCACGTGGGCGCCACGCCGGCGAGCACACACCCCGCCGCCAACAACCCCAGGGCCACCGCGAGCGGTCGACGCGGCCCGATCCGGTCACCGGCCGTACCGGCCGCGACCGCGCCCAGGATGCTCGCGAGCATCAGCGCGGACAGACCCCAGCCGTACGATTCCAGCCCGCCGAGCCGCCGTGCGATGCGCGGCATGATCGCGACCACCCCCATGGCCTCGAACGCCACGAGCCCCACCGAGATCAACAGTCCCGCCGAGAGCGCCCGATGCCCGTGGTCCCACACCCCCGCACGGTCGGTCGCATCGGCGCCGTCCACCGGCCCGACGGCACCGGCGGATGCCGGCGCGGCGGTATCGGTTCCCGACGGGGCGGGCGGAGCGCCCATCGGATCCGGCCGAGGCGTGCCGTCGGCCTTCGTCGCGTCGACGGTCGGTTCGAGTTCGCGCTGCCGTTCGGCTGGCAAGGTCGGCTCCCAGGTCTTCGTCGTTTTATGTTCCGTTCCGGAACGGAACGATATTAGACCCGATCTATACTCGTGACCATGGCCAGCTCCGATACGCGACTGATCCCCACCGGTCGGGGCCGTCCCCGCGACCACCGCATCGACGAGGCGGTGCTGGCCGCGACCATGCGACTGCTCGAGGAAGGCGGCTACGCCGACTTCACGATGGAGGCCGTCGCCGCACGCGCCGGCACCACCAAACCGGCCATCCGCCGCCGCTGGGCGTCACGTCGCCACCTCGTCGTCGACGCCCTCGTGGCCGCCATGGGCGAAGCCCCCACCCCGGATACCGGCTGCACCCACTGCGACCTCATCGCCGGCATCGCCACGCTCACCACCGCGTTCGCGGGCCCCGGCACCCGCCGGGTGTGGCCCGCCCTGGTCGCCGACATCGCCGCCGACCCGGCCCTGGCCGAGACCTTCTTCACCCGCCTGTTCGAGCCCCGCCGCGCCGCCACCGCCGCCGCGCTGCGCCGCGGCATCGACCGCGGCGACATCCGCGCCGACACCGACCTCGACCTGCTCCTCGACCTCCTGGCCTCGACCACCTACTATCGAGCGCTCTTCGGCCACCTCCCGATCACCGACAGCCTCGCCGAGGACATCGTGATGATCGTCATGTCCGGAGTGGCCACGCCCGCCTGGCGGGCGCAGCACGAACGCCCGCACCGCCACCCCTGAACACCCGCCACCGCCAAGGGGGAGTTCGCGTCCGCCACCGCCGGGTCGTCCGCCTACTTGCGGCCGACCCCCGCGTACATCCACTGGCGGTCCGCGTGCGGACGCGGCAGGCGGTCGGCCCGCCAGGAGGCGACCGGGACCACCCCGGGGTTCACCAGGCTCAACCCCGTGAACAGCGCGCATACCTCCGGGAGGGGGCGCGGGAACAGCGGGGCGGCCGAATGCCGATACGTCTCGGCGGTGGCCCGGGCCGCCTCCGGACGCAGATCGGCGGCCAGGTGCGAGAGCAGCAGCGCGCTCCCGGGCACCATGGCCGCCATCAACTCGCCCACCACGGACCGCGGATCGTCCGCGTCCGACAGATAGTGCAGGACCGCGGCCAGCACCACCGCCACCGGCCGGCGAAAGTCCAACCCGGACCGACCGCCCGCCCGCTGCAACAGCGCGCCGGGATCACGAAGATCGGCCTCCACCACGCGCACCCGCCCGGGCCGCGTGGATAACGCGCGGGCGTGCGCGAGCACCAGCGGATCGTTGTCGACGTACACCGCCCGCGCCTCCTCGGTCGCGAGCACCGCGCACTCGTAGGTGTCGCCGGCGGCCGGCAGCCCCACCCCGATGTCGAGGAACTGACGGATCCCACACCCGGCCGCGAACGACACCGCGCGGCGCAGGAACGCCCGATTCGCGAACGCCATCTGCCGGACCTCCGGCGCCAGGGCGAGCACGTCCGCCGCGGCGGCGCGGTCGATCGGGAGGTTGTTCTTGCCGTTGAGGTAGTGGTCGTACATCCGCGCGGGATGCGGCAGATCGGTCCGCAACGCGGAAAACCGGGACCGGGGCGCCGGCGCCGGCGGAGTCGCCTCCGTCGGCACCGGCGCCCTGGCCGCAGGCACCCACGCCGGCGGTCGCACGCTCGGTCCCCGTACGTCCGGCCCCCGTGTGCCTGACGTCCGCGTCTCCGATGTCCGTACGACCGCCGCTCGCGCGTCCGCCGGGCAGCCGCCGTGAGGACTGCCACCCGGTGTCTGGTCAGGCATCACAATCATCGGCCTTCCCGACTGTCGACGCGCGAAATCGCGGGTCGCGGGCCGCCCGAATCGGGCGAGGCGGGGATACCCGCCGGGCGGTCCCGCAGCTTCCTCCGCACTGCCCCGGGAGGTCAGTGGCGGAGGAAATCCGTGACGACGGCGTCGAATTGCTCGCGTTCCTCAACGAAGGGCACATGCCCGCTCGCAGAGAACCTCGCCACCCGTGCGTCGGGCAAAACCCCGGCCAGCCATCCCGCCAGGTCTCCGGGGAAGATCCGACTGCGCTCACCGTAGACGAGCAGGGTCGGCACCTTCACCTCGGGCAGCACGGACCGCCAATCGGAATGCGCCATGTCCATCCACACCTCCAACGCGGAGGAGGTGTGCGTCTGGGTGGTCTCCGCATACGCCGCGTCCACCGCCTCCGCCGCCGGCGCTTCGGCGAAGCACGCCTGGATGAACGGCTTGATCGCCAGCGGCCGGGCGTATCGGACCGTCTGCGCGAACACCGCCAGATCCGCGGCCGAATAGCCACCCTGCAACGCGAACTCCCAGCCCGGAGCGTCCATGAAGCGCGGCGACTGATCGACGAACACCGCGCCGCGCAGTCCGTCGCAGCCGAACTGCCGGATATAGGACAGGATCACCGAGGTGCCCATGGACCAGCCCACCAGCGTCGACTCGGACAGATCCAACGCCCGCATCAACTCCCGCACATCACGGGCATATTGCGCCAACGAGTGCCCCTCGGGCGTCTTCCCCGACCGCCCGTGCCCGCGAAAGTCGACGGCGATCACCCGGTGCTCCGCCGCCAGGGCGGCGATATTGCCCGCCCAGAAGGTGCCGTTCATGGTCCAGCCGTGCAGCAACACCACCGGCCGGCCCGCGCCGTACTCCTCGTAGTACAGCGGAACGGCGTCGGACAACTCCAGATAGGGCACCGTCTCTCCTTCACTCTCGGCCGCCGAGTCGCCGACCCGCGCCACCGCAGTCTGGGCGAGCGCGCACCACTTCCACCAGAGCGCCGAGGGGGGTTGCAACAACGTTGCAGATTCCGCTTACCCGGCCGGCCCGGGCAAGCTCACCCGGCGCCGGCATGATGGCCACATGGCGTTACGACCGAAGGTGCGCGATCGAGCCCTGGGCGGTGGATCGGCGCGGGGCGTACGAGACCCGATCCGGGCCTCCTGGTCACGCGCGCGCCGACACGGCCTGCCGCCGGACGCCTATCTCCCGCCGGTCACCCTCGACGACGACGAACTGGCCCGGTATCGCCAGGAACACCCGCTGCGCCCGATCTGGCCGCTGCTGCGCCGCTCGCTGGGCGGCCTCACCGCCGACCCCGGCCGACTGCTGTTCCTCAGCGACGCGCGAGGGCACCTGCTGTGGGTCCAGGGCGACAGCGCCACCCTGCGCTCGGCCGAGCGCGTACACCTTCTGCCCGGGGCGCTGTGGAGCGAGGACGCGGCGGGCACGAGCGGAGTCGGCACCACGCTCGCGACCGGCCGGCCGTTCCAGGTGTTCGGCGCGGAGCACTTCCTGTCCGCGGCCACCGCGTACACCTGCACCGCCACGCCCATCCACGACCCGGCCAGTGGCGAACTCCTCGGCACCCTCGACTTCACCTGCCCCGCACAGCACTGGCAACCACTGGCGATACCCCTCCTGGACACCGCCCGCCGACTGGCCCAGGCCGAACTGGAGTCCATCCGGCTGCGCGAGGAAGTGCGGGTCGGCAGCCGCTACACCGAGCGGATCGCCCGCCGACTCGGCACCCGCAGCGCGATCGCCGACCCCCGGGGCCGCATCGTGCGCTCGGATCCCCCCGGTTGGCTCCCGCAGCACCTGCCCGGACCGCCGACCGAGGGTCGCATGTTGCTCCCCGACGGGCAGCCCGTGCTGGTCGAACGCCTCGCCGCGGGCGGCCTGTTCCTGCTGATCGCCGAGGACGCCGGCGCCGGCGCCCTGACCACCGCCCCGCTGCGGTTCCACGCGCTGGGCCTGCGTCGGGCCCGCCTGGAGATCGCCGGCACCACGCACGAACTCACCCCGCGCCACGCCGAGATCGTCATCACCCTGCTCAGCGAACCGGGCGGGATGACGGCCCGGGCCATCGCCGACGCGGTATACGGCCCCACCGGCCGCCCGGCCACCAGCCGCGCCGAACTCGCCCGACTGCGCTCGATCCTGGGCCACCGCCTGGCCTCCGACCCCTATCGCCTGATCGGCCCCGTCGAAGCCGACTTCCTCGACCTGGACCGGGCGCTGTCCAGCCCCGGCACCCCCATCGACACCCTCCTCGACCGCTATCGGGGCCCACTCTTGCCCGGCTCCACGGCCCCCCGCATCCTCACCCTGCGCAACACCCTCCACGAACGCCTGCGCCACCGCGTCCTGGCCGCGGCCGACTACGACACCGCCCTGCGGTGGGCGAGGTGAACCCCGGACGCACCGGGGGTGCCTGGCGCAACGCAGGCGCGGGCGCTAGGCTTTCCGGCGATGATCACTCTTCCTCGTTTCGAAATGGGGGTCCCGTCCGCGCAAGGTGAGTGCTGATGCTCACTCGGATCGCGAACAGGGATTCCAAACCTTCCTTCTGGCTGCGCGTGCGCGAGTTCGCCGTGCCGCCCTCCATGATCGAGACTGCGACCGCCCGCCGAGATGCCGGCGACTGGGCCGGGGCATGCGCCGCCGCAGGCATCGATATCGACGTACGGCCACGTTCGGTGGCACGCACGCACGGCCGGGACCTCGCGGCCCGACTGCGCGACGACCTGCGGCACTTGGCTCCGGATCTGCTGCGTTGGCACATGCCCAGGGTCGCCCCCGACGGATTGCTGCGACCGGGGCTGACCATCGCCCTGGCCCGGTACGACGTCGAGGACGAGAGCCGGGCCGGCCGAAGTCCGGTGTACCTGGTGGTCAGGACCCCGCCCGCGTGGGCGGACGCCGGTCAGCGGATCAGCCTCGCACTGTGGGACGGATCGCCCGACCGGGCCGAGGCCCCGCCTCGCTCCTACCCCCACCCGCATCCCAACCGGCGGTTCCGGCTCGACCTGCACCGCCACCTGTGGGATGCCCGCAGGAGCGCCGAACTGCGGGTCCGCTCCGGAGCCGACTGCCCGCCCACCGAAGGCCGTTGCGCCCCGGGCCGTGACCCGGATCCGGATTCGGACCCGCTCGCCACGCTGCCCTACGCGCACCGCTGCGCCGTGGACCGCTGGGCGGCCGAGGCGCGGATCGTGCTCCGGGCCGAGGGGCGGTCCGCCGGCAGCGTCCGGATACGGCTCGACGGCCGACATCGGCTGTTGCTGGATCCGGCCGCCGACGGTGACGACCTCGGGCCGCGCCCGCTGTGGCTCGGTTCGACGACGGCCGGCGACGCCCCCGGGATGCCGATCCTGCCGGACGCGGCGACCTGGGTGGCGCCGGATCTGGCGCTGCTGCGCGCCGGTTCGATCGACGTCGATCGGCTGCACCCACTGGTCGCCGCGGCGCTGGCACCGGAACGGGCGGCGGCCGGCCCGGCGCGCGTCGCGGACCGGGCGGCCCGACCGCACGTGGTGGACTGCCGGGGCGCCCGGCATCGGATCGGTCTGGTCGACGGAGTACTGGCGCCGCTGGACCACGACCCGGCCGAGATCCGCCGCGAGGAACTGCTCGCCGCGCTGACCGGCACGCCGCTGCCGTGCCTACAGGTCATCGACGAGGCGCATCGCCGTCCACACGCCCTCGCCGGCGTCCGCGAACGCCTGGACCACGGCGACACCGCCGGGGCCCTGGCCATCGTCGAGGGCCTGCTGGGTCGCGACGCGGTGCTGCGCAGCGGCCCGCTGCGCGACGAACTCGAATCGGCCGCGCTGCGCCGGGTCACCTACGGACTCTTCAGGGCCGGCCTGATGGACGCCGGAGCCCGCCGGGTCCCGGTGAACCATCGCCACTCGCGCGGCCACCGCACCTGTCCGTGCCATTCGAAGCCGCGTTGACCCGAGACCTCGACGCGCACACCCGTACTCCCCACATACCTCGCAGGACGACCGCCGCCCACCCCGGGACGTCGGTCCGCGGCCGCGCGTGCGCTGTCGCGATCCCGGCTGCCCGCACCCGAACCCGAAGGTGATCCCACGCATGTCCACATACACCCCGTACCGCCCGCCCGCCCCGAACACCCGCCCCACCGAAGCCGGTACACCCCGTCCCACACCCGGCCCGCCCCCCGTCGCCCCCCAACTCGACGTCGCCGCCCGCCTGTCGGCCCTTCTGCGCGAGGCCGACACCGAACCGCGTCCGGACACCCAACTGGAGGCCCTGACCCTGGCCGTGGCCGCCGACCTGCCCGTGCTCCTGTGGGGCGAGCCGGGCATCGGCAAGACCGCGGCGCTGACCCAACTCGCCGCGTCCCTGGACCTGCCGCTGACCACGGTGATCGCGAGCGTGCACGAGCCGTCCGACTTCTCGGGGTTGCCCATCGTCGGCGACGACCCCGCCGAGCAGGGTGTGCCGATGGCCCCGCCGGACTGGGCGGTGCGCCTGGTACGGGCCGGTCGAGGGCTGCTGTTCCTGGACGAACTGTCCACCGCGACACCCGCCGTACAGGCCGCCCTGCTCCGCCTGGTCCTGGAACGGCGGATCGGCGCCCTGCAGTTGCCGCCCGGGGTGCGGATCGTGGCGGCCGCCAATCCGCGCTCCTCGGCGGCCGACGGTTGGGAACTGAGCCCACCGCTGGCCAATCGATTCGTACACCTGCAGTGGACGCACGATCACGAGGTCGTGGTCCGCGGGCTCGGCGGCACCTGGCCGCTGGCGACCCTGCCGCACCTGGACCCGACCGACCTGCCGGCGGCGGTGGCCTTCGCCCGCCGGGCCGTGTGCGGGCTGCTCGCCGCGCGTCCCACGCTCGTGCACCGGCTGCCGACCGGCGAGTCCCGCCGGGGCGGGGCCTGGCCGTCGCCGCGCAGTTGGGAGATGGCGTTGTGCCTGATCGCCTTCGCGACCGCGGCCGGCTCCTCCCGCGAGGTGCTCTCCATGCTGGTCCGGGGCACGGTGGGGGACGGTCCCGGGCTGGAGTTGCTGGCCGGCCTGGACCGGATGGACCTTCCGGATCCCGAGGACCTGCTCGCCGACCCGGCCGGCGCGGTGCTTCCCGAGCGCGGAGATCTGCGCCAAGCGGTGCTCGACGGGGTGGTGGACGCGGTTCGCAACCGGCCGGAGAAGGCCCGCTGGGACGCGGCCTGGTCGCTCCTGGTCCGGGCGATGGAGACCGGCGCCCCGGACCTGGTGGTCGTCCCGGCGACCACGCTCGCGTCGCTGCGTCACCAGGACTGGGAGGTCCCGGCCTCGATCGAGCGGCTCGCCGGCGTGGTGTCCCTTTCCCGGCGAGCGGACCGCACGGCCGCCCGGACGGGGGCGCACGAGGCGAAGGCGGCCCGATGACCGCAGACGCACCGGCGACGGCGAACACCGCGAACGCACCGGTGGTACGCCCGCGCCGACCGCTGGACCTCGACAAGCTCTTCGCCGCCCGGCTGTACGCGGCCCGGGCCCGCCCCTACCTGGCGACCGCCCTGTTCGCGCTGCACACCGTCGAGTCGCGGAGCGTACCGACGATGGCGGTCGACCGGCACTGGAGGTGCTATGTGTCGCCGGGGTTCGTGGACCGCACGCCGGAGGAGGAACTGGCCGCGGTCTGGGTGCACGAGGTGTCGCATCTGCTGCGCGACCACCACGGGCGCAGCGACCGGTTCGCCCGCGAGCACGACGCGGCCGGCCCGGGGGAGCGGTTGCGGATGAACATCGCCGCGGACTGCGAGATCAACGACGACGCCTTCGGCGACGGGCTGGTCCGACCCGAGGGCGCCGTCGTGCCGGAGATGCTGAGTCTGCGCGACGGCGAACCGATGGAGGACTATCTGCGCCAATTTCGGCTCGGGCCGTGTACCCAGGACCTGGCCTGGCTGGACTGCGGCAGTGGTGCCGACGGGCTGGAACGCGAATGGGAATGGGGGCCGGACGGCGCGCACGGCCTCAGCGTCCAGGAGCGCGACGCCGTGCGGTTCCGGGTGGCCGAGGGCATCACCGCCCGTCCGGGGAGCGTGCCCATGGGGTGGCGGCGCTGGGCGGAGGAGGCGTTCCATCCGCCACAGCCGTGGCGGGAGTTGTTGGGCGGGGCGGTGCGCTCGGCGACCTCCGGGGCCGGTGCGGGCGACGACTACACCTACGGACGGCCGTCCCGGCGCTCGGCCGGCCTGCCCGGCGTCGTGCTGCCCAGCCTGCGGCGCAAACCGCCTCGGGTCACCGTGATCATCGACACCTCCGGGTCGGTCAGCGACGCCGAACTGGGCAGCGCGCTCCTGGAGGTCGCCGCGATCTGCCGGGCCGTGGGCGGGCGTCGCGACCTGATCACGGTGGTGCCCTGCGATGCGGCCGCCACGATCGCGCATACGCTGTGCCGCGACGAGGGCATCCCGCTGGTGGGCGGCGGGGGCACGGATCTGCGCACCGGCTTCGCCAAGGCGCTGCGCACGCAGCCCCGACCGGACGTGGTCGTGGTGCTGACCGACGGCCAGACCAGCTGGCCGAGCTCGCGACCGTCGTGCCGCACGGTGGTCGGCCTGTTTCCCCGGCAGGTGCCCCGGTCGTGGATCGAGAACGATCCCGACTATGTGCCGGACACGCCCCCCGAGTGGGCCAGGGTGGTGGTGATCGACCAGGCGTCCGCCGCCCGGTGAGTTTCCGGCCTCACCGGGGTGAACAGCAAGGGTGCCGAGTCCGGTTGTCGCAGACCATGCCCGAAAGGGCGGCTGTGCGGTGTGGCTCGGGTCGCTTTTTGTGGGAAACCTACAACGCATCGGCGCCGGCATGCTCGATCCAGGACATGGGTGTACTCGTCGGTAACCAAGCAGGGTATAGATAGGTGCAGGCGACGCTCCGGTTCCCGGGCGTCGCCTTCTGCACGTGGGTACTTGGGAGGCTCAGCCGGTGTTCAGTCGTGTCGCGATCGTCAACCGTGGAGAGGCCGCAATGCGGCTCATCCACGCCGTCCGGGATCTTTCGGCGGAAACCGGGACGAGAGTGGAGACGGTCGCCCTCTTCACCGACTCCGACCGCGACGCGACCTTCGTCCGGGAGGCCGACCTCGCCTACCCGCTCGGCCCCGCCTCGGCCCGCCCCTACCTCGACCACGCCGTCCTGGAGCGCGCGCTCCTGGAGACCGGCGCCGACGCCGCCTGGGTCGGTTGGGGCTTCGTCGCCGAGGACCCGGCGTTCGCCGAACTGTGCGAGCGCATCGGCGTCACCTTCGTCGGGCCCAGCGCCGAGGCGATGCGCAGGCTCGGCGACAAGATCGGCGCCAAGCTGCTCGCCGAGGAGGTCGGCGTCCCGGTCGCGCCGTGGAGCCGCGGTGCGGTCGCCACCCTGGAGGACGCGCTGCGCGCCGGCGACGAGATCGGCTACCCGCTGATGCTCAAGGCCACCGCGGGCGGCGGCGGGCGCGGAATCCGGATGGTCGCCTCGGCCGCGGACCTGACCGACGCCTACCTGCGCACCAGCCAGGAGGCGCTACGCGCGTTCGGCTCCGGCGTGCTCTTCCTGGAGCGCCTGGTCACCGGCGCCCGACACGTCGAGGTCCAGGTGATCGCCGACGGCCAGGGCACCGCGTGGGCACTGGGCGTCCGCGACTGCTCGGTACAGCGGCGCAACCAGAAGATCATCGAGGAGTCCGCCTCGCCGGTCCTGGACCCGGAACAGACCGCACAGCTCAAGGCGTCCGCCGAGCGGCTCGCCGTCGCCGTCGACTACCGCGGCGCGGCCACCGTCGAGTTCCTCTACCACCCCGGCGAGAAGTTGTTCGCCTTCCTGGAGGTCAACACCCGACTCCAGGTCGAGCACCCGATCACCGAGATCACCACCGGCACCGACCTGGTCCGCCTGCAACTGCACGTGGCCGGCGGCGGCAGGCTGACCGGCCCGCAGCCGGCCGAACTCGGCCACGCCGTCGAGGCCCGGCTCAACGCCGAGGACCCGGACCGCGACTTCGCCCCCTCGCCCGGCCGCATCACGCGCCTGGCGCTGCCCGCCGGCCCCGGCATCCGGGTGGACACCGGGGTCAGCGAGGGCGACCGGATCCCGGCCGACTTCGACTCGATGATCGCCAAGATCATCGCCTACGGCCGCGACCGCGACCAGGCCCTGGCCCGGCTGCGCCGGGCGATGGCCGAGACCACCGTGATCATCGAGGGCGGCGCGACCAACAAGAGCTTCGTGCTCGACCTGCTCGACCAGCCCGAGGTGATCGACGCGAGCGCCGACACCGGCTGGATCGACCGGGTCCGCGCCGAGGGCCGGCTGGTCACCCACCGGCACTCCGCGATCGCGCTGGCCGCGGCCGCGATCGAGGCATACCAGGACGAGGAGGAGATCAGCCGGCAGCGGTTGATCTCCACCGCGCACGGCGGCCGCCCGCAGGTGCAGCACGAGAGCGGCCGGCCGCTGGATCTCAAGCTCCGCGGGGTCGGCTACCGGGTGAGCGTGGCCCGGGTGGGCGACCGGCGATTCCGCGTCGCGATCTTCGGCGGCGGCGGTGCCGCGCACCCGGCCGACGTCGAGGTCGAGCGGTTCGACACGCACAGCGGCCGGATCGTGGTCAACGGACACCGCTTCCGGCTGGTCTCGGCCACGCACGGCCCGACCCACCTGGTCGAGGTCGACGGGGTCACCCACCGGATCAGCCGCGACGAGGGCGGCGTCGTCCGCTCGCCCGCACCCGCGCTGGTGGTCGCGACGCCGATCTCGGTCGGCGACGAGGTCGCCTCGGGCGCGCCGATCCTGGTGCTGGAGAGCATGAAGATGGAGACGGTGCTGCGCGCGCCGTTCCGCGCCCGGGTCCGCGAATGCCCGGTGTCGGTGGGCAGCCAGGTCGAGACCGGCGCACCGCTGATGCGGCTTGAGCCGCTCGCCGAGGAAGGCAGCGAGGGCGCCGCCGAGGAAGGCCCGGGCGCCGGCGAGAGCATCGAGGTCGACCTGCCCACCGAGGCGATCCCCGCCTCCGCCGCCGAGCGGGTCGACCGCGGCCTGCAGGACCTGCGCAGCCTGCTCCTGGGCTTCGACGTCGACCCGCAGGACCACAAGCGGGTGTTGTCCGAGTACCTGGCCGCCCGGGCCGACCTCGGCGGCCGGCCGCTGCCGGGCGAGGTGGACCTGCTCAAGGTCTTCGCCGACCTGTCGGAGCTGAGCCGCAACAAGCCGGGCGGCGAACTCGACGTCGAACCGGACAGCCCGGTGCACAGCCCCCGCGAGTACTTCCACAGCTACCTGCGCTGCCTGGACCCCGAACGCGCCGGTCTCACCGAGGCGTTCCGGATCAAGCTGGAGCGGGTGCTGGGCCACTACGGGATCACCGACCTGGACCGCACGCCCGAGCTGGAAGCCGCGATCTTCCGGATCTTCCTGGCCCAGCAGCGGATGTCGACCGACGTCGCGCTGGTGTCCGAACTGCTGCGCCAGTGGCTGGCCGGCGCACCCCCGGTGGAATCGCTCAGCGAACGCGCCGGACTCACCCTGGAACACCTGATCGAGGCCACCCAGGTGCGCTTCCCCGCGGTGTCGGACCTGGCCCGCGGCGTGGTCTTCCGCTGGTTCGCCCAGCCGCTGCTGCGCCGCAACCGGGCCAAGGTCTACGCCGGCGTCCGCAACGAACTGCGGCACCTGGACCAGCACCCGGACGCGCCGGACCGGGCGGAGCGCATCCAGACCATGGTGGCCGGTTCCGAGCCACTGGTCCGGCTGATCGGCCAGCGGATCGGCCGGCCCGGCCGCGACCACGCGCCGCTCCTGGAGGTGTTGACCCGCCGCTACTACGGCAATCGCGGGCTCGCCGAGGTCACCGTGCGCGAGCAGGCGGGTTGCCGGTTCGTCACCGCCCAGCACAGCGGCGCGGCCGGCCCGACCCTGGTGGTCACCACCGCCGTGGACATCGCCGCCCTGCCCGACGCGATCGGCGCGGTCAACGCGTTCGCCGCCGACGTGGCCGAACACGCCCTGGTGGCCGACCTCTACCTCACCTGGGAGGACCAGCCGGACGCCGAGGAGATGGCGGTGCGGCTGGGCCGACTGCTGGCCGAGCAACCGCTGCCGGCGGGCGTGCGCCGGATCACCACCACCGTGGCCGGCACCAGCGGCGCGGTGATGCACCACCACTTCACCTTCCGCCCGGACGGGTCCGGCCTCGCCGAGGACCGGCTGATCCGCGGGCTGCACCCGCAGATCGCCCGGCGGCTGCAACTCCAGCGGCTGCGCGAGTTCGACCTCACCCGGCTGCCCTCGGCCGACGAGGAGATCTACCTGTTCAAGGCCGTTGCCAAGAGCAACCCGGCGGACGAGCGGCTGATCGCGATGGGGCAGGTCCGCGACCTGACGCCGCTGCGCGAGACCGACGGCCGACTGGTCGCGCTGCCGGCGGTCGAGGACGCGATCACCGCGGGCCTGGACGCGATTCGCAACATCCAGGCGCAACGGCCGCAGAACAAGCGCTTCGACACCAACCGCATCATGATGTACGTCTGGCCGTCGACCGAACTGACCGCCGACGAACTCAACGCGCTGGTCCAGCGCATCCTGCCGACCACCGCCGGCGCCGGACTCGAAGAGGTCCAGTTCGTGGCCCGCCGGCGCACCGGCAGCGGCGAACTGACCGAGATCGCCGCGACCATCACCCTGGACCCGGGCCACGGCGCGAGCCTGCACGTCGGCGAACCGTCGACCGAATTGGTACGCCCGCTGGACGGCTACCGGCAGAAGGTGCTGCGCGCGGCCCGCCGCGGCAACGTCTACCCGTACGAACTGACCGGCATGCTCACCGGCGGGCACGGCACCTTCGTCGAGCACGACCTCGACGAGGCCGGCGCGCTGGTACCGGTGGACCGGGCCAAGGGGCGCAACACCGCGGCGATCGTGACCGGTGTCGTCGCCACCCCCACCGAGCGCCACCCCGAGGGCGTCACCCGCGTCCTGCTGCTCGGCGACCCGACCAAGTCGCTCGGCGCGTTGTCCGAGCCGGAGTGCCGCCGGGTGATCGCCGCGCTCGACCTGGCCGAGCGCCTGCGGGTGCCGGTGGAGTGGTTCGCGCTGTCCTCCGGCGCGCGGATCTCGATGACCTCGGGCACCGAGAACATGGACTGGGTGGCGGCGGCGCTCAAGCGCATCGTCACGTTCACCCAGGACGGCGGCGAGATCAACATCGTGGTCGCCGGGATCACCGTGGGCGCCCAGCCGTACTGGAACGCCGAGGCGACCATGCTGATGCACACCAAGGGCATCCTGGTGATGACGCCGGACTCGGCGATGGTGCTCACCGGCAAGCAGGCCCTGGACTTCTCCGGGGGTGTCTCGGCCGAGGACAACTTCGGCATCGGCGGCTACGACCGGGTGATGGGGCCCAACGGCCAGGCCCAGTACTGGGCGCCCGACCTCCCGGCCGCGCGCGACGTGTTGATGGCGCACTACGACCACACCTACGTCGCACCCGGCGAGGACGCGCCGCGCAAGGCGGACACGAGCGACCCGATCGACCGTGACGTCTGCGACTTCCCGCACGCGGCCGTCGACAGCGACTTCACCACCGTGGGTCGGATCTTCTCGGCGGAGCACAACCCGGACCGCAAGAAGCCGTTCGACATCCGCACCGTGATGCGCGCGCTGTCCGACCAGGACCACCCGGTGCTGGAGCGCTGGGCGGGGATGGCCGACGCGGACACCTCCGCGGTCCAGGACGTGCACATCGGCGGTTGGCCGGTCTGCCTGATCGGCATCGAATCCCGCGCGGTACCGCGGCGCGGCTTCCCGCCCACCGACGGCCCGGACACCTACACCGCCGGCACCCTGTTCCCGCAGTCGTCGAAGAAGACCGCGCGGGCGATCAACGCGGCCTCGGGCAACCGGCCGCTGGTGGTGCTGGCCAACCTGTCCGGGTTCGACGGCTCGCCCGAGTCGATGCGCAAGCTGCAACTGGAGTACGGCGCCGAAATCGGCCGAGCCGTCGTCAACTTCGACGGCCCGATCGTCTTCTGCGTCATCTCGCGCTACCACGGCGGCGCGTTCGTGGTCTTCTCCAAGGCGCTCAACCCGAACATGACCGTGCTGGCCCTGGAAGGCTCCTTCGCCTCGGTCCTGGGCGGCGCCCCGGCGGCGGCCGTCGTCTTCTCCGGCGAGGTCAACAACCGCACCGCCACCGACCCCAGGGTGACCGACCTGCAGACGCAGATCTCCACCACCGTGGGCGCCGAGCGCGCCGCGTTGAGCGCCCGCCTCGCCGAGGTACAGTCCGCGGTCCGCACCGAGAAGCTCGGCGAGGTGGCCGCCGAGTTCGACGGCGCCCACGACATCCGCCGCGCGGTCGAGGTCGGTTCGGTGGATGCCATCATCGGCGCCGCCGAACTGCGCCCGAGGATCATCGAAGCCATCGAGCGCGGCATGAAACGCTGATCCGTCGCAGCACGTGCCGCGGCCGGGGTGCAGGACGTCGTACCGTCCCGCACCCCGGCCGCCGGCACGTCCGGGCCGATCGTCCCGCCCTTCCGGCGGGTGCCGCCGCAGCCCTCGGCAACGGTGTGTCATCGCACGGGAATTCACTGTGGCGGCCGAAAATCGTTGCTACGTTTGCTCTCTGCACATCCCGTATCACGCGGAGGTGGCAACCATGCCGGACGATTCCACGCTCGACGACCGGATCTACCTGTCCGATGTCGATCCGCACGCGTCCTCACCCGTCGAGAAGATCGATGATCTGCGCGCACGAGTGGTCCTGCACGTCCTGTTCGCCGACACGCTCCTGATCGGCGACTCGCAGAGCCTGAACAACAAGTACTTTCGCTCCCTGCTCTCGGCCGAGGAGGCCGAACGGGTCCGAGGGGAACGCCCGTTCCGGGACGTGGCCCCGCTGGCCGACCCGCTCCCGCCGGCCGCGTCCGCTCCGCTGTCCGACCTGACCCCGCTGCTCGACCGGGGGCACATCCGGGTCGCCCGGCGGCTGGGCAGCACGCTGCGCGAACTACGCGACGTACTGGCCGCGAAGGGGGTCGAGAACGCGGCCGAACCGGGCTATGCCGCCTTCCTCGACGATCTCACCCGGGAGCACGCGGTCGACTACGACGGCGTCATGGTCTCGGCCGCGTTCAAGGCCGGGGTGCTGCTGCGGGTCGAGGCCGGCGCGGAGGCGCGGACGGGGGACGCACGGGCGGTCCTGGGCGACCTGCGGGCGTGGGCCCAGGAGCAGCGGCCCCTGGACTACAAGGCGCTCAGGGACCGACTGGCCACGGTCCGCGCGGGGTTCCCCGAGGCGAGCGCGGACGTGGTGTCGGCACTGACCCAGGTCGACAAGTGGGCGGGGGAGTCCTATCGACACGCCCTGCCCGAGGTGCTCGACGCCGGCCTGGCCAGTCCGCGCGATCTGCCGGACCTGCTGCCGCAGTCGCGCAGCCACCGCGTGTTGCGGCTGAGCGGCCTGCCCTCGGCCATGTTGGACGAGACCCTGCTCGCCCGGCTCCCGGTGGACGTGCTCCTGGAAGCTCTCGACCAGCCCGCGCGCACCGCCCTGGTCGGCGAGTTGGGCGCGCTGCGTCGTGGCCTCGCGCCCGACACCGCGCTGCTGGGCGATGCCGCCGGCGAGTTCGCGGCCTGGATGTCGTCGGCATTCACCCGGTTGTTCGCCCATTCCGACGACCTCGCCGGTGCCCGGCTGCGCGCCGAACGCCGGGAGATGGAACTGCACCTGCACGAGGACCGGGAAAGCGCCCGCTTCGGCGCGGAGTTGTCCGTCCGGAGCACACCGGAGCCGATGCCGGCGGCGGAAGGCTCCCCGAACCTGTCGATGACCGTGGTCACCGGCACCGACGAGGAACAGCCCGAACAGCCGGCTCGGCTGCCGGTGTCGCAGCTCGACCCGCGAGAACGCGTGATGGTCTGATCAGGGCGGACGAGGCGCAACAGGTGTAACGGGAGGAGGGGGCGCAGTCATGACGGATCGCTCGGCGACCGGTCGGCGGCCAACACGAGCGCGAACGCCGCGAGCGTGACCCCGCACGTGACTCTGCCCTGCCCCAACAGGTCCAACATGCCCTCGTGGGACACCCACACCGGTTCGGCCACCGACTCCATCGTCTCGGGCCGGGCCACCTCGGCCGGCCCGCCGAGCACGGTCGCCGACACGACATGCACGGCACTCTCGATCAGCCCCGTCTCCGCGTGCAGGAGGCCGATGTCGCGGGTCGTCGCCGCGATCAGCCCGGCCTCCTCGCGCAGTTCGCGCGCGCCGGCGTCCGCAGGGCTTTCACCCGCCTCGCAACCGCCCCGCGGGAACTCCAACGAGGCCGCGCCGAGCGGATATCGGTAGGTGGGCACGAGCGCGATACCGGCCGGGCCGCGCGCGACCACCACCACGCCGGTATGCGACCACTGCCAGCGCAGGTACTTGCCCGCCCGGCCGCCCGGCGACAACACGTCGTCGTTGTAGAGCCGACCGTAGCGGTTGCCGAACACCTCGACCGCCCGTTGCCTTCGGATCGGGGCCGGGGACCCCGGAGTCTCCTGGTCGATCGGCATGTCGCCCTCACCCTTCCCATCCGAGGTCCGCGGGTACTCGGTTCACGAGCCACGCATCACGTATCACGCGTCATGATCGTGCTCCGCCGGCAGCCGTGCCAACCAGATCCGTTGCTCGGATTCGAACTCCCGGTGGCGACCCGCCAATTGGGCCAACGCTCGCAGCAGCGCGTACTGTCGGTCGGCGCGCTGGGTCATCACCCGCTGCGACGCCTCGGTCGGCAACGCGGTACGCAACGCGACGGCCTCCCGCATGACCGGGTAGGCATCGCGCTCCCGGTCCGCCCGGACCAGGGCGCGGGCCAGGGTGTGCAACCCCTCGGGCAGCCGGGCCGCATGCCGACCGGGCTGCCGTTCGGCCAGGATCCGCAGGACCTCGACGAGCCGGGTCGCCGCGGTGACCGCGCCCTCCCCGGTCGCGAATCTGGCCTCGATCAGCACCTCCAGACACGTCACGAACGTGTCGTCGTGCCGGGCCCCGGGCCGCGCCCGCATGCACAGTGTCACCGCACGCGACGCCTCCTCGACCGCGGCGGCGACCTGACCGTCCGCGAGCCGCAACGACACGAGGGTGCTCAGCGCCGCGGCCTCGTCCAGTCGGCGCCGGGAGCACAGCACGTCGTCGCCGGTCGCCTCCGCTTCGGCGAGCAGTCCTCGATACCGTTCGACCGCGTCCGCGGCGTGCGCCAAGGCGGTGCCGAGGTCGCCGCCGCGATGCAGCAGCAGCGCCAGGTTGTTGAGCACCGCCGCGTATTCGCCGGCGTATCGCCCGGTGCGCCGATACAGGTCGTCGGCCAGCGCCGCGGCCTCACGGGCCGCGTCCAACGCGTCCTCGCCGCTGCCCGGGGTGTCCAGATCGCCCAGCCGAAGGGCGAATCGCGAGAGCAGCCGCAGCCGTTCCGCCTGGGCGGGCACGGTGAGCGTCGCGCTCCCGGGACCCAGCAGGCGGCGAAACGTCACCGCGGCGGCGGCGGACAGGCCCGACGGATACTCCGGCAGCCGCTCCTCGACCGCGGCCAGGACCGCCGGGTCGCAGGTTTCCAGCAGCGGGGTCATCAGCGCGACCAGCGGCTCCACGTGCGGCAACGCCTCGCCGGCGACCACGAGCGCGGGCAACACCACGGCCGGGTTGTCGGCCGCGGCGGCGCCGAGGGCGGCGTCCATTCGACGGTAGGCGTGGTGCACCTCGATCCGCCCGGTCCCGGTACAACCCCGGGCCCGCGCGAACACCTCGATCGTGCGCGCGGCGGTGGCCACCCGAGCGCCGATCGGCGCCGCATCGGGGGTCTCCAGGATCGCGGCCAGATACCCGACGACATTGCCGGAACTGACCGTCGAGGTGAACACCCGACGCATCAGGATCTCGCCGATGCGATCCGGCTCCATCGGGGCGACACCCTCGTCCTCGCCGGGATAGAGCGTCCGCAGACACGTGTACACCGCGGCGACGTCCGGCTCCGGGGTGCGCGCGAACGCCGCCCGGCACACCCGGAGCAACAACTCGGTCAAGGCGTCCGGGTCCCGCCCCGGAGCCAGGGTGGGCACCAGCAACAGCCCCTCCGAGACCAGCGTGCCGAGCGTCCCGGTGAGCACCGAGCCCACGGGGAGTTGGCCCTTGAGCACACTCGACCACGCGTGCAACTCGTGCGTGCAGATGCGGGTCAGCGGATCGTCGGTCTCGATCCAGGTGTCGCCCTGCCGCATGGTCAACACCGCGTCCAGCGCGAGCGCCAGCACGCTCAACGGCGAATCCGCCGCGGCGGCCCGGGCGTCCAGGGTGCGCGGTGCCCGCAACCACGGACAATCCAGGTGCGCGGCGAACGTGTCGAAGGCCAACGTCGCCAGCGAGGTGGAGCCGCCCGGGTCGAGTCGGCCGGTGAGCGCCTTCTCGTCCGCGTCGGCGGGCATCCCGGTCGACGTGCTCAGTGCCTGCCACAGCGGTTCGACGGATCGGGCCAGCAACAGGATCCGCAGCCGCGAACCATCCGGGAGGTGGTCGTCCAGGTAGGCCAAGAACGCGGCGATGTCGGGCACTTGGCCCTCGGCGTAGTCGAGCACGACCAGTACCGGAATCCGCACCGCCAACGCGGCGACGAGTTCGGCCTGCCAGGCCGGATCGGCGGGCGCACCCGGCGCCACGAACCCGGCGTTCCAGCCCTCGTTCCGAAGCCGGAGACCGAGCTGCGCCGCGAGTCTGGTCTTACCGGCGCCGCCGGGCGCGTGCAACAACCGCAGAGCCAGTTCCGGTTCGCCCGTGCACCACGCGTACAGCGCGTCGACCTCCGGCCGAGGCACGAAGGGCATCACGTCGCCGGCCAGCAACCGGGCCGGGGTCGCGGGCCGTTCGCCCGTCGTACCCCGTTCCCGGGAGCGCCGGAACAGTCGTTGTTGCCGGGCGTCGAGCAGCACCGCGATGTCGCGCCACCGGGTGCCCGGCCGGTGCGCGTCCGCGTTGCGGCGGACCGACTCGGGCAGGTGCGCGGCCACGGCGCCGATCGGGATCAACCAGCCGCCGCGCTCGTCGTCGACGTCCCGGGACGACTTGAGCACGCCGCAGACCCGGCCGGTGCGCGGATCGAGCACCGGGGAGCCGCTCAACCCGCGCAGCACCTGATCGCTCTTGACCCGGGTGAAGCGGCCGCTGGGACCCGCGACCTCCAGATCGAGGGTCTCCGGCAGGCTCAAACCCTCCAGGCTCTCCCGGCTGTACCCGTAGGCGGCCACCTCGTCGCCGCGCAACGGTGGCCGCTCACCGAGCCACACCCCGATGCTCTCGACGGGGGTATGCAGCCGCAGCTCGGCGAGGTCGGGGAACGGGTGGATCCCGCCCGGGGTTTCGGGCGGGATCGAGCGCACCACGTCGACCTCGATCCAGGTGCCCGCGAGCGCGACGGACAGCCCCGTCGAGTGCCCGTGCACCACGTGCGCACACGTGAGCACGGTGTCCCCGGCGATCAGGAACCCGGTCCCGAGATAGGTGTCCCGGATGCGGATGCGCACCAGTTCGCCGACGATCGCATCGTCGAGCCGAGCCGCGATCAGCCGTTCGTCGTCATCGCCGAACACTCGGCCTCCACCCTCGGAACGAACCGATGCCCGGATCCGCGATCACCGGCGGTCAGAAATCGGCGGAGTCCGGATACCCCGCCGACTCGCCGGCGCCGGTGTCCACCGGCGAGCCGTCCGCGCGTCGCGGATCCAGCCGAACCGTCACGTGATGTGTCGCCTTCGCCGCCCGTTCGCCGCGCCCCTCCAGGCTCGCCACCCCGAACCGCAGGCCGCCGCCGGCACCCTTGGTCCGGGTCAACTCCATCCCGAACTCGACGGTGATCTCGCCGAGACGAAATCGCACGTCGGCCCCGGCGCTGCGGCGCTGGGCCTCGGCGACCTGGACCCGCAACAGCTCGATGGCGTCCGCCAGATCGAGCCAGTCGTCCGTATCCGCGCTCATCGCACTCCCCTTGCCGCACCATCGGTCACCGGGTTCGGACCGTGTGTGCCCAGCTTGGCATTTCTCGACGGCGGTGCGCGAAGTTTCGGCCTGCCGCGCCGAGTTCCCTCGTCGGTCGCGGCGCTCGTTCAGCCGATCAGGCTCCACGCGGAGAAGGGCGCGTCGGGGGATCCGGCGTCCTGGTGGGCGAAGTACAACATGCCGTCGGTGCCGATGTGGAACATGGCCGGACGTCCGTCGGCGCGGGCCACCACTGCGGGCGAGTCGATGACCGTGGCGGGGATCCGCTGCCAACCGCCGAAACCGGATCCGGACGCGGAACCGGTCTGCCAGTTCACGGTGATGCCCGACTCGTCGTTGCGCGTGTACAGCAGGATCCGGCGGTCCGAGCCCGACGCGACGAGTGGCTTGCGGGTTCCGCCGGTGTTGCCCAGGTTGCCCGTCGTCTGCTGCCAGGCGCCGGCGACATTGAGTTGGGTCACCACCCCGACGTCACCGGTGTCGGCCGCCCGGTAGAAGACCCGGATCTGGCCGCTGCCGCCGACGATCGCGCTGGGAGCGCTTGCCACGTTGTCGGCCACCAGGTACGGGTTGTGAGCGAACGTGCCCTTGGAGTCGGTCTGGTACCACGTGGCCAGCCGCCCTTCCCGGCTGCTCCCGGCGCCGAGGGTGGCGGCGAAGAGTTCGATGTGGCCGACGTCGTTCAGGACCGCGCTGAGCCCGTCCTGCACCCCGGTCCCGCCGATGTCCTTCCAATCGAGATCCCACCACCCGTTCGTCGGGTCGCTCTGGTAGACGGTGCTGACGCCACCCCCGCCGTTCTTGACGAAGATTTGCAGTAGGCCGTCCGCGTTGCGGACCATGATCGGGGTGCCGACCTGAGGCCGATTGACCACGCCCAGGTAGTCGTTCGGGTTGCCGAAGTCGCTCCACGACGCCGCGAAGTTCCCGTTGACCGAGGTCTGATGGATCGTCACGATGTGGTGATCGTCGAGCCGCCGGCCGAGTAGTTGCAGCCGCCCGTCGTAATTGGGGGCGACCGAAAGGCCCGGGGCGAGCGGACCACCGGGCCACGGCAACTCCTGTGCGGAGCCCCACGAGCCGTTGGTGGACTGTCGCCAGGTGACGACCTTCTCGCCGATCACGGCGAATGCCTGAAGTGTGCCGTCCGCGTTGCGACCGACCCAATCCGAGCCCCTGGACCATCGTTCGTGGGCGGGATCGCGCCAGTCATCGTTGCCTCGTGCCCCGGTCGCGATGTCCGTGTAGGCGGTGATGGCCGCCCGCTTGTTGTACAGGTCGTCGGCGGCGAGGTTGTTCGGACCCGCCTCGACGTTGTAGCCCCGATAGGACGTGACGAACAGCCGGGCGCTCTCGGACGCGCTGTAACGGGCCACCGCTTCGTTCGCATAGCGTGCGGAGGCGACGTGGTCGGGATGATCGTGCAGGGCGTCGCCGGTTCGATATCGATTGTCCGGCAAGGCGTCCATCGTCCGCAGGGATGCCGGCCGGTATTCGCGGATCAACTGGTAGACAGCGGTGGCGATATCGTCGCGGTGATAGGTGAAACGGTCGTCGACACCGGTTTCGGGTGATGCCGGATTGCTGGTGACACAATCCGAGACATCACCGTTTTGCAGTGGGAGGAGACATTCGCCGTCACGTAGGTTGAGGAAAATCAGCCGAATATCGTCGCGCTCGTCCAGGGTGTACACCTCGGCCAGCGCATCCGCCACGGCGATCGAGGAACCGGTCCACGTCGAGCCCCATTTCTCGGCCATCGCCGCATAGGCGGCCATGGCGCCCCGCTGCCGGACATGCGGGCTGTCCTGCTGGTAGCCGTCGGTGAGATAGATCGTCGTGGACGGCGCGCCCGCCCGGATGCCCTCCACCAGCTCGGGGTTCATGAAGAACAGGTCGTCATCGGGATGGGCGGCAATCTGCATGAAGCCGTCCGGCGCCGCGAGTGGATCCGCCGATACCGGCCCGGTGGTGCCGAGGATTAAACCCAGCGCAAGTCCGACACTGCCGATCACGCGATACACGTGGGATCGCATGTGCACTCACCTTTCGTCGTCCGAGTCGACCCCGCATCGTTTCGCCCGACCCGGAACAAGTCAACAACCGATGAGTCGGCGGATTTTCCGGCGAATTGCGTTTCGGCGGTGGCGGCGCGGCTAGGCTTCGATACCGTCGTCGGCCGGTACGTCCGCGTCCGTCGGTTCGAGGACGAAGACCGGGATGCGGCGGTCGGTGCCGCGCTGGTAGGTGTCGAAGTCCGGGTACGCCTGCACCGCCCGGCGCCACCACAGGTCCTTTTCGGCCTCGAACACCTCGCGCGCCCGGTACGCACGGATCGCCGTGCCGTCCTGGAGTTCGACGGCCGGTTCGGCGACCAGGCCGGCGTACCACTGGGGGTTGGTCGGCTCGCCGCCCTTGGACGCGACGGCCGCGTAGTGCCCGTCGTGCTCGACGCGCATCACGGGCGTCTTGCGGACCTTGCCGGTCTTGGCGCCGCGATAGGTGAGCAGCACGGTGGGCAGGCCCTTGATGGTGACCCCGTCGGTGGTGCCGGTGCGGACGATCTGCTCGACGTGCTCGCGGACCCACGCCGACCCGCTCGGCTCGTAGTCGCCGGCCGACGCCACGCTCTGCTCGACCCGGCCGGCCGGCCCCGATTCCGCGGTCGCGCCGGCGTGGCGGCCGTGCGGGTGACGGGGGCGCCTGGTGTCCACGTTGGCGGTCACCGCCGCGAGGATGTCGGGCAGTTCCGCCACGGTCCGAGCGGGCAGGCCGGCCACGGACTCCGCCGCGAGTGTGCACCACAGTTGCTTGACCTCTTCGGCCAAGGCCCGGCCGGCGTCCGTGAGTTCGACGATGCCGGCGCGCTTGTCGGCGGGGTCGGGCGTGCGCCGGATGTAGCCGGCCGCCTCCAGCTTGCGAGCCATGAGCGTGATGCTGGGTGGTTCGCAACCGAGTGCCTCGCCGAGCTGGGCCTGGATCATCGGGCCGGTGCGGGCGAGTTCGAGCAGGAGCGCCTCCTGACCGGGGTGCAGGCCCAGGGGGGCCAGCAGGGCCGAGGCCCTGGCTCGATGGCGCAGGCTGAGCAGGCGGATGGCCTGGTTGAGGGTGTCGGCGTACTCGAAGTCCACGGGCTCTCCTCGATGGAAAGGTTATGCGGATAACGTTATGCGCATAACCACTTCGATGTCGAGTGGGATGCCGAGTGCGATGCCGGGCACGTCGATACCGGGAGCCGGTTCGGGTGGGTGGGGGTGCTCACGAACGGGCGAGGCGTTCCAGGCGGTGGTGGAGGTGGTGCACGTAGTCCTCGGATTCGGGCTTCATCAGCACGCTGCGCAGGATGCGCGCACCGTCGGCGTCGGCGGTGATCTTGGGGTGGCGGGCGATCAGCCGCTCGGCGTCGATGCGCAGGGTGCTCAGGAAGACCGGGTCCTCGGTGTCGGTCATGCCCTCGTGCAGGATGCGGGCGGCGGCCGTGTCGATCCGGGAGAGGGTGTTGGGGGAGGTGACCGGGAAGTAGCCGACGATGTCCAACTCCGGGGGCTGGTAGAGCTCCAGGCAGTCCGACTGCTCGATCAGGTCGGCCCACCGCAGTGCCGCGCGGCGGCCGGCCGCCAGGGCCTGCCCGAGTCCTTCGCGGGTGGGCGGCAATACCTGGAAGGTGAGCCACAGGCCGGCGGCTGCGGCGCCGGCGCGCGAACACTCCAGGCTGATCTCGCCCAGGTGCAGTTCCTCGGAGGTGAAGTAGGTGTAGGGCGAGTCGTGCAGGTAGAAACGGCCGACCGAGGGGTCGCGAAACATGACGGCGCCGCATCCGTAGGGCTGTAGGCCGTGCTTGTGCGGATCTATCACGATCGAGTCGCACCGGGCGATGGCGTGCCACGGGGCCGCGGGCAGTCCCTCGGGGCCGTCGGCGCCCGCCAGCAGGGTGAAGAACCCGCCATAGGCGGCGTCGACGTGGATCCGCACGTCGTATCGCTCGCGCAACGCCTGCACCCGGTCGATCGGTTCGACGGCGCCGAGCGCGGTGGTGCCCGCGGTGAGGACCACGGTGCCGACCCGCCCCGTCCGCAACAACCGCTCCAGCGCGTCGACGTCCATGCGCCCGCGATCGTCGACCGCGACGGGGTGGCCGTCCACGCCCAGGACGCCACACATGCGTCCGTGCGTGTAGTGGGCCTCGGTGCTGTAGGCGATGCCCTTTCCGGGGTGCAGTTCGCGGGCCACGAAGAGGGCTTCGAGGTTGGCGATGGTGCCGCTGGTGGTGAGGTGCCCGAGGTGGGTGTCGTAGCCGAACATGCCGGCGAGCTGCGCGACGACCTCACGTTCCATCTCGGCGGTGGCGGGCCCCCCGTCCAGGGCGTGGTTGTTGGGGTTGATCAGCATTGCGGTCAGGTAGCCCACGATCGCCGCCGGATGGGGTGGCTTGAGCATCTGTCCGGCGTAACGCGGGTGAAAGAAGGGGTAGTTGTCCGCCAGGCGTTCGGTGAACGTCGCGAAGGCGGCGGCGAACCGCGCGTCGTCCACGGCCAATGCGGGATGGCCCGGGTAGGGGCCGAATCCTTCGGACCAGTGCTCGTTCGATGTCACGGCGGCCTCGAGCCAGTGGCGCAGATCCATGATCCTCTCCTTCTGTTTCGTGCCGGAGTGGTGCCGGGGCGGTGCCGGAGCGATGACGGGCCGATGAAGGCGGCGGGGCGGAGGCGACACGCGCCGCGGCTCATCATTTGATCCCAAACAAGCTAGCCCGGCCGTCGGAGGCGGTCAATACCGCCCACCTGCCGCCGCGGCCGGAACGATCTTGTGCTGATCATGGTGCCGGGCAGCGCGCTATCGGCCGCCGGTGGTTGTGGAGTCGTCCCGTCGGGTGCACAGACCAGGGAGAGCCAGGATGCTTGAACGTGCCGAAGCCGACCTCGGCGAAAGAGTCGCGATACTGGCCGTGAACGCTGCCCGGCAACGCCTGGGCTCCGCCGTGGAGTCGGGCTTCGCGATCGGCAGCCTGGCGCACGGGGGATTCGTGGCGGCGGTCAGCGACGTGGACGTCGCCTTCGTCCTGCGGGACGACGCGCACGATGCGACCTCGGTCATGGCGCAGGTCAAGGAGGACGTCCGGGACCGGTGCTCGGGAACCGAACTCGAAGCCCTGGCCGACCGACTCTCGCTGTTCTGGGACACCTGGGAGTGTCTGGAGCGGAATCAGGAATCGGGCCGGTTCCCGGCGATCGACCGGGCCGACCTGATCGAATCGGGTCGACTGCTCTTCGGCACGGACCGTCGATCGGTGTGCACACCGCCGTCCACGCTCGATCTGGTCGCCTGCGGAGCCACGTTCTTCGTCGCCAAGTTCCACCGGCGCGCCTACATCGAGACGCTGCTCGACGGGGAACGACTGGTCGACTCGGGTCGACGCGCGGTCACCAAGGCGGTGATGTTCCCGGTCCGGATCCTGTACACACTGGAGCGGGGAGTGCTCTCCGGAAACCGGGCCGCAGCCCGGTACTACACGGCGGCCCGACACCCCGGAGCCGAACTGGTCGCAGCGTGCGTCGATTGGCGCGAACAAGGCATCGAGTCGACGGACCGGGCGCGGGCGCTGATCGACGAACACCTGGTCGACATCTATGACTTCGCCGCGCGGGAACAGGCCCGCTTCCTGGACGGCGTCGGATTGCCCGCGTCGAGCCGGCAACTGCGCGACTTCGCCTCCGCACTCCGGCCGACCGCCCGGGCGTGAGACGCCGCTAACCGGCGGGCCGGGTCGCCCGGGCGATCCAGTCCAGGTACGGTCGCGGCCCGAACTCGATGGGCAGCGCGATCACTTCGGGCCCGGCGTACGGGTGTTCCTCGATGAGGTGGGCGGCCAATTCGGTCGCTCTCCGCGCGGTGGTACGGAACATCACCTGCCACTCGACCCCGTCGCAGACCGCCCCGAGGTGGCGGTACGTGGTGGCCACGGGGCCGGTCACCTGGCCGGAAGCGGCCAGACCGGCCTCGACGGCGGACCGCGACAACCGGGCGGCGGTCGCCTCCTCGTCCACGGTGGTGATCACGATCACGTAGTCGGCCATGTCGGAACCCGGCCCTTCGGGCGCGGTCATCCGCGATTCGCGTGTTCGTCACGGACCACGGCCGCGCCCGCGGTGACACCGCCGTCGACCACGACGGTCTGCCCGGTGACGTAGCCGGACAACGGACTGAGCAGCCAGGCCGCCGCGTTGGCCGCGTCGTCGCAGGAGCCGAGCCGGCCCAGCGGGGCCCGGCGGGCACGCTGGGCGAGGGCGTCGGCCTCGGGGTAGAGATCGCGCAACAACGGCGTGTCGGTGGAGCCGGGGCTGACCACGTTGATCCGGATGCCGTCCCCCGCGTACTGCAGCGCCGCGGACTTGCTCAGCCCGATCACCGCGTGCTTGGTCGCCGAGTAGATCGGACTCTGTCCATGGCCGATGTGCGCGGCCACCGACGCGCAGTTGACGATCGCGCCGCCACCGTTGGGCAGCATGGCCCCGATCTGGCTGCGCATGCAGGCCCACACCCCGCGCAGGTTGGTCGCCACCACGCTGTCGAAGTTGTCGACGGTGTCCAGGTGCAGCGGGCCGAACGCGCCGAAGGTGCCCGCGTTGTTGAACGCCCCGTCCAGTCGGCCGAATCGGGCGATCGTCTCGGCCACACACGCATCCATGCCGCTCTCGTCGGCGACGTCACACTCGGCCACCAGGTGATCGGCGGCGGGCAGGCCGTCGGCGGTCTCGTGCAGCGCGTCCGCATTGCGTCCGACCAGTACGACCCGCGCGCCGAGCCGGGCGAACAGCCGGGCCGCCGCCCGGCCGATCCCGCTGCCCGCCCCGGTGATCAGCACTACGCGGTCGTTCAGTTCCAGGCTCATCGGTTGGCCACTCCGTTCGATGATCATCAGATGTGCAGTCCGCCGTTGACGTCGATGACCGTGCCGGTGGTGTAGCCGGAGTGTTCACCGCACAGATGGCAGACCATGCTCGCGGCCTCGGCCACGGTGCCGAATCGACCGGCCGGGATATGGCTGACCCGGTCGGCGGTCCACTGCGCGGGCTTGTCCTGCCAGGCCCGGCGAATACGATCGGTGCCGATGACCCCGTGCGCGACGGCGTTCACCGTGATGCCGTGCGGGGCCAGCTCGAAGGCGCACTGCTTGGTGAACCCGATGACGCCCGCCTTGGCCGCGACGTACGCGGCGTTGCTGAACCGCGTGTAGGTGCGGCCCGCCACCGACGCGAGGTTGACGATGCGCCCCCAACCGGCGGCGATCATCGCCGGGGCGCACAGCCTGGTCAGGGTGAACACGCCGGTCAGGTTGTGCGCGACGGCGTATTCGAGATCGGCTTCGGTCAACTCGGTGAGCGGTCGCGGTCGGGTGTCACCGCCGACGCCGTTGACCAGGACACCGGGCCGGCAATCCTTCGGGAGCGCGGCCACCGCGGATTCCAGCGCCCGCGCGTCGGTCACGTCGACCACCAGCGGATCGCAGGCCAATCGCCCACCGAGCTCCGCCGCGACGCGGTGCACGGCCTCCGCGTCCCGGTCCAACAGCACCAGTCGCATGTCCCGGGCGGCCAGGCCACGCGCGACCTCGGCGCAGATGCCGTTGCCTGCTCCCGCGACCAGCGCCACTCGCCGTTGTGCCGCCACCATCATGTCCTCCGCCAGCCGCTGTCGGGTTGCCACGTCGCCGGACACCGGGTGTGCCGCAGCAGGTTCTCGGTGGGCTCGATGCCGGTGCCGGGCCCGGCCAACGCCGCCACGCGATGCGCGGTCCGGTCGACCGTGAACGCGGGCTCGGTCAGCGGCTCGGGGAACCACTCGTCGCCTCGACCCGCCTCCACCGTCTGCCACAGCCCCCAACCGGTGGCCAGCACCCGGCTCGCCGCCCACAACGGGCCGACCTCCGCGACATGCACGCCCAACTGACAGCCCAAGCCGAGCTGTCGGGCCCGCAACGCCAGGCGGGCCGAGGCGAACAACCCGCCGCACTTGGACAGCCGCACGTTGATGTGGGTGGCCGCGTCGGCTTCGGCGGCGGTGCGCAGGTCCGCCAGGTCGGTGCACGACTCGTCGAGCATGATCGGCAGGCCGGTGCGCCGTCGAAGCCGGGCCAACTTCGGCCACGACCGGGCCCGCAGGGGTTCCTCGACCCAGGCCACGTCGGTGAGTTCCGGCGCGATCCGCTCGGCCTGCTCCGGTGACCAACCGCCGTTGACGTCCAACGAGATCCCGGTGTCCGCGCCCAGCCGGTCGCGGGCCCGGGACAGGCGCTGCACGGCGGCTCCCGGGTCCGCCACCTTGATCTTGACATGCCGCAGCGACGCCCTGGCCTGCGGCGTCAGGTCGTCCAACGTCGAGGCGACGTCACGAGAGAGCGGGATGACCAGGCTGACCGCCGCCGGACCGCTGCGGCGCAGCCCGGCGGGCAGGTTCGCCCCGTCCCAGGCGGCCGCGACGTCCAACACCTCGGCCAGTGGCCGTTCGAAGTGTCTGCACGCCGCGTCGAGCAGCGCGATCTCCACCGCGGCGGCGGCCGACGGACCCGCGACGAGGCTCGGCAGGTCGAGGGCGGCGATCGAGGCGATGGTGGCGTCGAACGAACGCCAGTCGATGCGTTCGGCGAGCGCCGCCGGGTCACAACGCCGCAGGGCCTCGATCGCGCCGGCCGTCGTCTCGCCGGTGACATAGTCGCGCGGGGCTCCCTCCCCCCAGCCGCACACGTCGCCCAGGTGCAACTCGACCAGCACGGACTCCGATCGGCGGCGCGAGGCACCCGCGTGGTCGAACGTGGTGGCCATCGGCACGGTGGCGACATGCAGGCGTACCCGGCTGATCACCAACCCTCCCGGACCCGGTCGGCCAGCCAGTCCCAATACGCGGTCCTGGCCCGGCTGAACTCCAGGTAGTGCACACCGGTATCGAAGACCCGCTCCTCGGCCGCGGGCGCCAGCCGCCGCAACTGCGCCCGCGCGGCGCTCAGATCGATGATCGGATCCTCGGCGGGCATCGCCACCTCGACCGGTATCTCGCCGTGGGGGGATCCGTGGACGTAGCGATCCTCCAGGTGCACGAGCGTCGCCTGCGTGGCGGCGGTGATCCGCCGCAACATCAGCGGATCGGCGGCCAGGAAGGCCAGGTACTCGGGCAGGTCCGTGTAGGCGTGGTCGGCCAGCCCGACCTCCTGCGGCGCGGATCCGGACCGGTCGCGGCGCTCCGCCAGCGCCGCCGGATCGTGGCGTGAGCGCTGTTGTCCCAGCGCGGGCGCGCACAGGATCAGCTTGCGCACCGGCAACGCCCGGCTGCACCACAGCGCCGCCAGCACGCTGCCGCCCAGGCTCTGACCCAGGGCGACCAGCGGCCGATCACCCACCTCGTCGGCCACCGCGTCGACGGCCCGCGTGTAGTCGTCCAAGACCTGTTCGGCCGAGGGGAGATGCCCGCGTTCTCCCGGGCTGCGACCGGAACCCCGGCGATCGAGCGCGTAGACGTCGATGCCGCGTGCGGTCAACTCGGGTCCGGTCTCGTACAACCACCCCGCGTGGCTCTGGATGCCGTGGATGTAGAACAGCGCCGCGACGGAGTCGGGCGTCGTCCACCGGTGCAACGCGAGCGCGAGTCCGTCGTCGGCGATCAGGGTGCCGGTGCCGGCCATGTCCCCTCCTCAGTACCGGACGATGTTGACGTCCGGGTCGAGCCGGACGTCCACCAGGAGCGGGCCGTCGAGGGTCGGCACGAACTCGCCGACCGCGTCGAGTTCCTCGATCTTGCGGACGGTCAGCGCCCGCGCGCCCATGGTCGTGGCCAGGGCGGCCAGGTCCGGCCAGGCGTAGGCCGAGTGGGCGGGGTCGTAGCCGTGGTTCCTCAGCTTGTAGTGCTCGGCGCCGTAGGCCCCGTCGTTGAGCACCAGCACGACGATCGGCAACTTCTCGCGCACCGCGGTGGTGAATTCGGACAGGTGCATCATGAAGCCGCCGTCGCCGACGGTGGCGATCACCGGCCGGTCGTTGCCCGCGAGTGCCGCGCCGATCGCGCCGGCCAGGCCGAGTCCGATCGAGCCGAACCCGCCCATGGTGGTGAAGTGCAGCGGGTCGGCGACGCGCAGGTAGGGCCAGACGCCCACATTGAACCGGCCGATGTCACTGACCACCGTGCGTCGCGCGGGAAGGATCCGGTCCAGCCGGATCATCGCCGACCGGATGTCCACGGTGTCCGTCCCGGAACGGTCCACGAAGTCGGCCTGCGGGATGTGGCGGGCCATCGCCTGCTCGATCTTCTCGGCCCAGCGCCGATTCCCGGCGTGATCCGCCTCCCGGAGCAGCGAGTCCATCGCCGCCGCGGTCAGGCGGGCGTCCCCGGCCACCGCCTCGTCGACGGGTGTGTACGAGCCGAACCTGGCCGGGTCGATGTCCACGTGCACGATGCGCTTGCCGCGCAGCAGGTCGCCGTTGAGCGCGGTCCACATGTTCAGGCCGGCGCCGAAGGCGATCACGCAGTCGCAGTCGGCGATGACCTCGCTCGCGACGCCGTGCGACAGGCTGCCGAAGATGCCGATGTCGCGCGGATGGCCGGCGAACATCTCCTTGGCCAGCACGGTGGTGGCCAGCGCCGCACCGATGCGGTCGGCGAGGGCGATCAGGCTCTCGCGGGCTCCGGAGGTGGCCGCGCCATGCCCGGCGAGCACCAGTGGCCGTTTCGCCGAGGTGAGCAGCCCCAGCGCCCGATCGAGCGTGTCCGGCTGCGGTGCGGCCGCGGTCGGCGGGGGCACCGGGGGCACCACCGGCGCCTGTTCACTCGCCTCGGCCTGCATGAAGGCGATCGGGATGTTCAGTACGACCGGCCGCCGCTCGGCGACGATCCGCTGGAGTGCGCGGTTGAGATCCCGGACCAGCGACGCCGGTTCGTAGACCCGCTCGTAGCCCGCGCCCGCCGCGGCGGTGACCGTCGCGATGTCGAAGTGGTGGAAGTGGCTGGGCACCGGCGGCGGATCGCCGGTGATCAACAGGACCCGACTGCGGCTGCGGGCGGCCTCGACCAGCGAGGTGAGCGTGTTGGTGAACGCCGGACCGTGCGTCACCGAGGCCACGCCGATGCCGCCGGACATCCGCGCGTGGCCGTCGGCCATGGCGACCGCACCCGCCTCGTGGGTCACCGCCACGAACCGCCCTCCCGCGTCGGCGAACGCGGGCAGGTAGAGCAGGTTCGCGTTGCCCATGAGACCGAAGACGGTGTCCACGCCGTGCCGGGCCAGCGCGTCCGCCAGCGCCTGGTAGACCTTCATCGTTGCCCTTTCGTCGTGGTGGGTGTGAGCCAGGCGGGGTCGTTCCGGTCCACCGGCGCGAGGTCCGGTGCCGGTGCGCCCCGCGACAGCGAGCGCAGGTGGTTGCCGGTGATCAGCACCGGGGTGTCCGCGTACGACTGCGCGAGGATCATCCGCCGGGCCAGGACCTGGGGATGCCGCACCACCTGCGTCAGGTCGTGCAGCGGGGCGGCGGGCAGGCCCGCGGCGGTCGCGGCCGCCAGGATCGCGGTCACCGGGCCCTCGACCTCGGGCAGCGGTTGCGCGGTATCGACGAGCACCGACCCGTCCCGGGCCTCGACCAGTCGTGGGGTGGGTATGGGGCCGTCGACGAACCAACTGTCCTGGGTCGCCCACACCGCCGCGTCGAACAACGCCACGTCGGCGCCGACGCCGGCGCCGGTGCGCAGCCGGACGTAGGTCGACACCGTGGCGGCCGCGGCGGCCAGGAACGCCCCCAGCACGTCGGCACTGGACACCGGTGTACGCAGCGGGGTGCCGGTGCCGCCGCCGACCAGGTGCATGGTCCCGGACTCGGCCTGGATCACCGTGTCCATGCTGCGATCGGCGGCGGCCAGGCCGTGGCCGGTCACCGCGCAGTGCACGATGTCGTACCGGTCCAGCACCTGTTCGGGGGCGATGCCGGCGGCGGCGAGGGTGTCGGCCGCCAGGTTGGTGAGCACGATGTCGGCGGTGCCGAGCAGTTCGTCGAATCTCGTCCGGTCCGCGGGGTCGTTCAGGTCGAGCCGACAGGAGCGCTTCCCCGCGTTGTTGACGAAGTACAGGTAGCCGACCGAGCCGACGCGCCGGGCCAGGCGCCGGGAGCCCTCACCGTGCGGCGGTTCGACTTTCAGTACGTCGGCGCCCAGTTGCGCCAGCAGCCTGGTCGCGTGCGGCCCGGCCGTGTACGAGCCGCACTCCAATAACCGGATCCCGTGCAGGGGAGGGCTGCCGCGCGGAATCGGTTCCCACAGGCGGCCCTGCCGGGGTAACGAGCCGGTGGTGCGCGCGGTGGGCACCAGTGAGCGCAGCGGGCTCTGCGGTGCGCGATCCGGTCCGGTCACCAAGCCTCGGCGCCGAGCGGCCGGGCCGTTGCGGACGTCCTCGGGTGTGGCCACCGGGGCGGCCGGAATGCCCTGGGAACGCAGCCGGGCCACCACGTCGTCCGCATCGTGCCGACCGGTCCAGGCGGCGATGACGCGGTCGAGTTCGTCGGCGTGCCGGACCCGGGCGGTGGTGTCGGCGAAGCGTGGGTCGGCGATCAGTTCCGTGCGGTCGATCGCCGTCGCGAGCCGTTGCCACATCGCCTCGGTCATGGTGCAGATGACGATGGGTGCGTCGCGGCACGGGTAGCAGTTCCACGGGGCGACCATCCCGTGTCGGTTGCCGGCGCGCTGCGGCGGTCGGCCGGTGAGCGCGACGCTCGGCAGGAGGGTGCCGACGTGGGTGAGCAGGCTGTCGAACTCGGCGATGTCCAGGTAGTCGCCCCCGGCGCCGCGGGCCCGACCGATCAGGCCCGCCGTGACGGCGATCAGCCCGGACAACGCGGCGGTGCGGGCGGCGAGTCCCACGGTGGTGGTGATCGGCGGGTCCTGGCTCGAACCGGTCGCCGCGGTCACACCGGCCAGCGCCTGCAGGGTCAGTTCGGTGGCCGGGGTGTCGCGCAACGGCCCGGTGAGCCCGAACTCGCTGAGCCGTACCGTGATCAGCTCCGGATAGGCCGCGAGCAGCTCGTGCGGGCCCAGGCCGAGTGCGGTGAGTTGTTCACCACCGGGTCGGTCGCAGACCAGGATGTCGGCCCGATCCAGCAGCCGGCCCGTATCGACCCAGCCCGCGTCGGGCCCGGCACCGACACGCAGCCACCGCTCGAACCCGCCCACCGGCGCCGGGAGTTCGCCGACCGGCATGGTTCGGGCCCCGAGATCGGCGAGCAGCCTGCCCAGCAGTGCGGCCGCGCCGGCATGGCCCGCCGTAACCACGGTGATGCCGGCCAGCGGCCCCGCGCCATTCACTCAAGGTCCCCCCTGCAACGCGTGCCCGGGTCATGATCACGGGCGCCGAATCAACCTTCGCGGGATATCGAATCACCGGATTCTGCTCGACGGTCGAGGGAACATCCGCGAACGGTTTTCCCGACCCGATATCGATATCCGGTGGCACCTCCCGGCGACCGTATCACCGGGGCCCGGGGAAGCCAATGGTGGAGTTTAACGACGGCTCGTACGCGCGACTCCCACAAGATCTTGTCGCTGTCAATGCTTACGTTAATTTTAGGTTTCCGTGTTCTTCACGCGCCGGACACGATGCCGGACTCCCCTTGCTGGTGGGGGCATTGATCGCTCCGGCGGTGAGCATATGACCCACGTCACACTGCCGGCCCTGTTTGACCGAGGCCGCTGCGGGTCAAGCCTGAATCGGTCGGAAACTTGCTCGGTCGTGCATGGGGATGTCAACTTTTAATCCCGGCTCGATCTGAAGAAGGGGATCACGGGGGATGTGCCTTCAGTGTCGTATTTGTGGGTCGAGTTGACGGCGGCCGGGTTCGAGACGCGGGTCGCGGACGATTTAGCCTCGGAAGGCTCGTTAGCCTTCCCTGGAAATAGTGAGTTACCGATATTCCGCGCGTGGAACAATTCCGAACCGATTGTCATTCTGGGCATCGGAAGCCGATCTACCGACGGTGCCCGCGCTCCCGCGAATGATGCGGAAGATGCGGCGGGGCACCTCCGGGAAGCCGCCCGGGCAGCCGTCGAACAGGCGGGAATCGACCCGGCGGCGCTGCGGGAAAGCCGGACCGGTGTGGTCACGGGCATGGCCGACGGAGCAGGGGCCGCAGGACAGGTCGCGAACCATCTCGGTCTGACCGGACCATCGATATCGCTGAGCGCCGGTTCACCCGCGCTGCTCGCGCTGCACCTCGCCGCCCAGGCACTGCGGGCGGGGGACTGCACATTCGCCCTGGTCGGCGCCCAACTCGACGACGATGTAAGCGCGTTGCTGATCGCACGGGAGAGCGCGGTACCGCCCGGCAGCGGCCCGGTGCTCGCCATCGTGCGCGGCTCGGCCGTCGGCCACGGCGGTTCGCCCGACCACCGGGAGCAGGTGATCGGCACGGCGCGGGCGACCGCGGGCCGGACGTCCGACGACGTCGCCGCCCAGCCGACGACGGGTATCGCCGGCGTGCTCGCCGCAGTGCTCGCCGAGCGGACCGGGCCGACGCAGGCCACAGGCGTGACCGAGTCCGGCGCCGACGGGACCACCGTGCACGTCGTGCTGGAAGACCCGACGGGCGCGAGCACCCGGGCCGAACTGCCCTGGGTGGTGACCGCCCAGAGCTCACAGGCCCTACGGGCGAAGGCGATCGCTCTGGCCGCCCACCCGGACACCGGCGCCGGCTCACCCGCCGACGTCGGCCACACCCTGCTCGGCACACCGTCCGCCGGTCGGCGCGCAGTCGTCCTGGGCGGCGACCGGGCCGAGTTGCAGCGCGGACTGGCGGCCCTCGCCGCCGGTGGCAGCGCGCCCAACCTGGTGCGTGGCACGGCCACGACGGCCCAGCGCCCGGTGTTCGTCTTCCCCGGACAGGGCTCCCAGTGGAGCGGAATGGCCGCCGAACTGCTGGACACCTCACCGGTGTTCCGCGACAGCGTCGCCGCCTGCGCGGACGCGCTCGCCGAGTTCGTCGACTGGTCGCTGCTCGACGTGCTGCGCGAGGCGCCCGGCGCACCACCGCTTCGCCGCGTCGACGTGCTGCAACCCACGCTGTGGGCGACGATGGTCTCGCTCGCCGAGGTCTGGCGCTCCTACGGTGTGCAGCCGGCCGCCGTGGTGGGGCACTGCTACGGCGAGATCGCCGCCGCGCAGGTCGCCGGCGGGCTGAGCCTGCGCGACGCCGCGCGGTTGTTGGCCCGCCGCAGCCGGGCCTGGCTACGCCTGGTCGGCAAGGGCACGGTGATCTCGGTCGGCACCTCCGCCGAGGAGATCGGGCGCCGACTGGCGTCGTGGCCGGACACGGTGGAACTGGCCGCGGTCAACGGGCCGCGTTCGGTGGCGTTGTCCGGTCCGCAGGACGTGTTGGACGAACTGGTCGCCGAGCTCACCGCCCAGGACGTGTACGCCAAGCGCATTCCCGGTGTGGACACCGTCGGCCACTGTTCCCAGGTCGACGTGCTGCGCGAAGACCTGCTCCAGGCGCTGCGTCCGGTCTCGCCGGTGACCTCCGCCATCCCGTTCCACTCCACCGTGGACGGCGAACAGCGGGACACCGCGACACTGGACACCGACTACTGGTACCTCAACACCCGCAGCCCGGTGCGGTTCCATCAAGCCATTCGTTCCCTGCTCGAAGCCGGGCACCGGGCGTTCGTCGAGGTGAGCCCGCATCCGCTGCTCGCGATGTCCATCGAGGACACCGCGGCCGAACTGGGCATCCGGGACGTGGCCGTACTGGGCACGCTGCGACGGGAGCAGGGCGGTACCCGCCGGGTGCTGACCTCGGTGGCCGAGGCGTTTGTCCGAGGCGTCGACGTCGACTGGTCGCCGGCCTTCGCCGGAACGCGCGCCCGGCACGTCGATCTCCCGAAATTCGTGGACTTCACCGACGACGCCGAACGATCCTGGGCGGACGAGATCGCGACGCGCTCGGCCACCGAGCGGATGGACGCCCTGGTCGACCTGGTGTGCGGCACGGCCGCCGAGGTGCTGGAACAGGGCTCGGCGGACGCGATCCAGGCCGAGGTGGCGTTCAAGGATGTCGGCCTCGGTTCGTTGGCGGCCGTTCGGTTGCGCAATCGGCTCAACGAGGTCACGGGCCGGTACCTGCCCGCCGCGGTTGCCTTCGACCACCCCACGCCGGCCGCGCTGGCCCGTCATCTGTACGGCGTGCTGTTCGGATCCGATGCCGGCCCGGACGCCGGAGTACTCGCCGTCATCGAGCAGGCCGATGCGGCATTGGCGCCGCTGCTGGCCGCCGGTGCTGCCACGAAGCAGATCGAGCAACGTGTGGAAGCCCTGCTGGAGCGGCTGAGGCGGGCGAATCGCGGCGATGCCGGGGACACGGTCGCCGACCGTTTCGCATCGGCGGGCGATGAGGAGATGTTCGCCCTCATCGGCGAACGCTTCGGCATCTCCTGAGCTTTCCCCGGTCATGCAGACACCGAAGGTGGGTTTCCCATGGCACACGAAGACAAGCTTCGATACTTCCTCAAACGTGTCAGTGCCGAGTTGGACGAGACACGGCAGCGGGTGCGTGAATTGGAGGACGGCGATCGCGAGCCGATCGCGATCGTGGGCATGGGCTGCCGGCTGCCCGGCGGCGTGCGCTCGCCGGAGGAGTTCTGGGAACTGCTCGACGCGGGCGTGGACGCGGTGTCGGAATTTCCCACCGATCGAGGCTGGGACCTGCCGAACCTGTTCGACGCGGACCCGGACGCCCCCGGCAAGTCGTATGTCCGCGAGGGCGGATTCCTCTACGACGCGGGGGAGTTCGACGCGGGCTTCTTCGGGATCTCGCCGCGTGAGGCGTTGGCGATGGATCCGCAGCAGCGGTTGTTGCTGGAGTGTTCGTGGGAGGCGATCGAGCGGGCCCGGATCGACCCTCGGTCGCTACAGGGCAGCCGGACCGGCGTGTTCGCGGGCACCAACTGGCAGGACTACAACACCCTGCTGCTGCGGGCCGACGAACGGTCGCAGAGTTACCTCGCCACCGGTGCCTCCGGCAGCGTGCTGTCCGGCCGGGTGTCCTACGCACTGGGCCTGGAAGGGCCCGCGATCAGCGTCAACACCGCGTGTTCGTCGTCGTTGGTGGCGATTCATCTGGCCGCGCGGGCGTTGCGGGCGGGGGAGTGCGAACTGGCCCTGGCCGGCGCCGTCACGGTGATGTCGACGCCGCAACTGCCGGTCGCCTTCTCCCGGCAGCGGGGCGTGGCGCCGGACGGGCGCTCCAAGGCGTTCTCGGCCTCGGCCGACGGCATGGGTTTCGGCGAGGGCGTCGGTGTGTTGGTGCTGGAGCGGTTGTCGGACGCTCGGCGAAACGGCCACGAGGTGCTGGCCGTGGTGCGGGGTTCGGCGCTGAATCAGGACGGCGCGTCGAACGGGTTGACGGCACCGCACGGTCCGTCGCAACAGCGGGTGATCCGGGCGGCGTTGGCGAACGCGCGGCTTGCCCCGTCGGATGTGGACGTGGTGGAGGCGCACGGGACCGGGACGACGCTGGGCGATCCGATCGAGGCCGAGGCGCTGTTGGCGACCTACGGGCAGGGGCGGCCGGCCGATCGGCCATTGTGGCTGGGGTCCGTTAAATCCAATATCGGCCACGCCCAGGCTGCCGCCGGCATGGCAAGCGTGATCAAGATGGTCCTGGCGATGCGTGCCGGTGTGTTGCCGCGGACGTTGTACGTGGACGAGCCGACGTCGGAGGTGGATTGGTCGTCGGGTGGGGTGCGGTTGTTGGCGGAGGCTCGGTCGTGGTCGACGGTGGGTGGTTTGCCGCGGCGGGCGGGGGTGTCGTCGTTCGGGATTTCGGGGACGAACGCGCATGTGATCGTCGAGCAGGCGTCGCCGGATGGCGGGTCGGTGTCGGGGGTGGTGTCGGGTGACGCGGCGGCGGGGTCCGTCGTGGGTGTGGTGCCGTGGGTGTTGTCGGGGCGGTCGGTGGAGGCGTTGCGGGCGCAGGCGGGGCGGTTGGCCTCGTTTGTGTCGGCTCGGCCGGGGTTGACGGCTGCGGATGTGGGTTGGTCGTTGGTGTCGACCCGGAGTGTTTTCGAGCATCGTGGTGTGGTGGTCGGCGCGGA
>NZ_JBHZAV010000081.1:0-42547 GCF_042754445.1 Embleya sp. NPDC059213 | reverse complement strand
GAGCGAACCGTGTGTGAGGATCGCGTCGGTCTGCCCCTCCTGTAGGCGCACCTACGCTGGGGGCATGGTCTCTTCGGAAGCGGCGGGCGGCTTCGAGCCGGCGACCGGTGCCGAGGTGCGGCCGGCGGCGGCGCTCGGCGCGGGGACGGCGGAGCGGGCGGCGGCGGTGCGGGACGCGTTCGACGCGTTGCTGCGCATTCGCGCGGTGGTGAACACGGTGGTTGCCGATCCGGGTTCGGTGCCCGCCGAGTGGGAGCGGGTGCGGATGGTGCGGGCGATCGGCCTGTCGTTGGAGGCGGCCGGGGTGCCGCCGTCGGCGGTCGACGAGCGGGGCGAACGCACCGCGACCGGCTACTGCGTCACCGCGACCGAGCATCCCGCGGTGGTCCGGGTGGAGTGGCCGGGCCCGAGGGGGAGCGGTGCACGCCACGAGGCGGAGACGGCGCTGCGCGAGTGCGCGCGGGTGCTGGGCGGGCTCGGTTGGGTGGTGCTGGAGTACCGGGGTCGCGCCGGGCGGCGTCACCTGGAAGTTGAGGCCCCCGCGACCGTGCGACGGTGAGCGACCGCACGACGCCGGACGGCGACACCCGGGAATCCGGCCGCCGCCTCGTCCGCCCCGGCGGCGTCACAGGCCCGGGTCCATGGCCGCGTGTCGGCCGCACAGGGCCATGCAGACCTGGTTCGGCCCCTCGTAGGGGCGTTCCGGCAACATCGCCAACGCCCGGGTGACCCAGGCCGCGGCGCCGTTCGTCGCGGCCGCCGCCGTCAGGGCTGCCGGCCGGGCCGGGAATTGCACGCCGAACAGCGCACACTGCAGCGCGTCGGGTTCCATCAACAATGTCGAATCGCCAGTGCGGCGCATGACTCCTCCAGACCACCACCCGGCACTGTCGATTGTGTGGCCCGGCGGCCGGTCGCGCCGAAGGCGCCGGTGACCGACCCGCTGGACCGCCTGGCACACGAGCCAGACGAGGTGTCGTGGGGGCTCGGATCCCGGGGCGCCGGCGGTTTTCCGTTCCAGAGCTATAATACGCCGCCCCGGCCCGACCATGTCGGATCAGGATTCCCGCGGACGGCGCTGGTCAGCCCCGGGCGCGGTAGACGAGCAGATAGCGCCAGAAGAGCAAGCGGCGCACCGTGCAGCCGGGCAACAGCGCCGCGGCCTCCCGCCGGATCAGCGGCAACGGCATCGTCGGCGGACGCACCGGCGCGGTGATGGCCGGCTCGGGTGCGCCGGCGCGCCCGCCGCGTCGCTCCTTCGCCGCCACGACGAGCCGCGCGGCGGCGTTGATCGGGACGGCGGCCAGGCTGTACGCCCAGTCGAGCGGGGTGTGCTCGGGGTGGCAACCCAGGATCACCAGGACCCCACCCGGCGCGAGCGCGTCGCGCAGGCCGGCGACGGTGTCGAACGGGACGTGGTGGATGCTCGCCAGGCACGAGATGAAGTCGTAGTGCCCGGCCGGCAGTTCGATTTCGGTGACGTCGGCGCACCGGAAGCGTGGACGCGGCGCACTCGGCGCGGCCCGGGTCGGACGACGGGCCTCGGCGATTGCCTCCTCGGCCGGATCGATCGCGTCGACCGCGATGCCCGAGGCGGCGAGCCGGCGCGCGAACCGCCCGGTGCCGCAGCCCACGTCCAACGCCGTGCGACTGTTCCTCGGCACCTGGCGCAACAGCAGCGGATGGTAGTGGTCGTTGTGATCGAAGGGCATGCCCCGACCCTGCCACAGCCCCTCCCGGCGTCAGTCGGTCGCATCTCCCGCCGCCGCGACCAGGGCGCCGTCCAGGAGCGCGTCCAGGTAGCGCGTCGCCGACTCGGGGTCGTTCCGGTGCGGGGAGTGTCGGATGGCGAAGCCCAGGCCGCAGAGCATGAGCTGGAGGTCGGTGGGGCCCAGGGGCGGGCGCAGCGCCTCGGCGCCGGCCGTACGAGCCAGCAGCTCGCCGGTCGCGCGCAGCAGATGGTCGCGCAGCTCCACGGTTTCGGTGGTGGCGGCGTCGGGGCCGAAGGCGGCCGCGGTGAACGCCTCGTCCTGGGTGTAGGCGGTCAGCGCGGCGGCCAGGAAGCCCCGTAGCGCCTGCCGCGGATCCGGCAGTTCGGCGGCCCGGCGGGCGTGCTGGATCAACTCCGCGAACCGGTCGGCGGCGAGCGCCTCGAGCAGCGCCTCGGGGGTGGGGAAGTGCCGATAGACGGTGCCGACGCCAACGTCGGCGGCCAGTGCGACCGCGTTGAGCTGCGGCGGCCTGCCCCGGCGCACCAGCTCGCGCGCGGCGTCCAGGATCCGGCGCCGATTGCGCGCGGCATCCTTGCGCAGCGTGGGTCTGTGGGGTGCGGCCGTGTCGTCCATGCGGCCGACGGTATCGGCCAAGCGGACGGATGGTCCATGCGGCCGATGGTGGCGGCCGGCGGTCGATCGGCGTCGATACGGCGGTCCCCGGTGGGGTGGATTCGCCGGATCGGGTGAAATCCGGGTCGGTTCGGCCTCGTTGCCGTGCCGACGGCGGAAATCGGAGGTTCTCTCGGAGAGCGGTACCGAGGGAGGTCAGGATGGGGCAGGTCGCGGCCGGTGGCGTTTCCGCCCGGCACGGCGTGTTCGGGGTGATCGTGCTGATCGCCCTGATGGCCCTGTTGCACGCGACCCACGTGCCCGGCGTGGCACACCGCGTCGCGCCGGATCCGGACCGCTGTGCGGTGGGCACGGTCGGCCGCGCCGCCTCGTCCGTCACCGGCGACGTGCCCGGCGACGGGCCGCCCGGCGACCACTCGGTGCGCAGCGCCACGCCCGCCGGCGAGACCGGTGGCCGGCACGGCCCCGCCGTCGGCCCCGCGTGCACGTCGGCCACCGCCCGGCCGCGGCACCACTCCACCACCGCGTCGGCCGCCGCCCCGGTGGGCACCGTCGGATCCCGGCCGGCCGATCCGGCCCTGGCCGGCGAACTGCGCGCCCGTACCGCCGCGGGCCTGCCCGGACCGACCCCGGTCCGGACCGTCGTCCTGCGCTGCTGAGCGATCACCGCCGCCGAGCCACCGCCGTCCGGGTCCCGTCCGCCGGACACCCCCGGGGCGCGTGGCCGGACCGGCGTGTCCGCGTTCGATTCCTCAGCCCCGCGAACCCGGGAGATTCCGCCATGCCCCTTGACGCATATCTGCTCATGAGCGCCCTCGTGCGCGCCGAAGCCGTCCGTTCCGCCGCCGGCGCCGGCACCGCCGCGACCTCGGACACCCCGGTGCCGACGGCCGCTTCGGGCCGGACCGCGGCCGAAGCAACGACCCCGGAGGGCGATCCGACCGGCGCCGCCGGCGCCGCGGCCGAACGGCGGGCCGATCCACAACCACCGGCTGCGGCGTCGAGGCCGTAGCACCCGCCCGCCCCACCTCGGTGTCCCCCGGCCCACCCGTGCCGGGGGACACCGGCGTTTTTGGTGTCGTCGCCCGTGCACATCCCATCCGGGCCATCGGTGCGCCGTGACCGACCGTTCGAGGAATTCCTCGACCCGAGCGCCTGATGCCGACCCGCGCTCGACCCCGGCCGGGCTCTCCCCGGTCCCCGGCCGCGCTCGGCCCCGGCCTGGACACGGGTTTCTCAGATGATTATGGTTTTCATTATCGGACGATCGAGGCGACATCCGCCGATCGATGCGTCGATACACCCCTGCCTGGAGAGTTCTCATGCGCATATCCACCCGCGCGATGTTCGCCGTCGCCGCCACCGCCCTGACCGCCGGAACCCTCACCGCGTGCGGCTCCGACGACAAGGACACCGACGACGGCAAGGGCGGGAATCGGATCGAGTCCGCCGGACCGGCGGCCGGTGCCGGTACCGGGCCCCGGATCAAGGTCGTCGCGACCACGACGCAGGTCGCCGACTTCGTGCGCAACATCGGCGGCGACCGGGTCGAGGTGACCCAATTGATCAAGGCCAACGCGAGCGCCCACGAGTACGAGGCGACGCCGGCCGACCTGAACGCGCTGCGCGCGGCCAAGCTGGTCGTACAAAACGGCGTCGACATGGAGAAGGCGTGGTTGCCCAAGGCGGTTCGGGCCGCGGGCTTCGAGGGCCCGGTCGTGGACACCTCCGTCGGGGTGCAGTTGCGCAAGGGCGAGCACGAGGAACACGAGGAACACGGGAAGTTGGCGGAGCCCGAGAAGCACGAGGAACACGGCGAGTACGATCCGCACATCTGGCACGACCCGCAGGCCGCCAAGGTGATGGTGACCAACATCGCCAAGGCGTTGACCAACGCCGACGGGGCCAACGCCAAGGTGTACGAGAACAACCTCGCCGGCTACGGCGCCAAACTCGACGCCCTGGACGCCGACAACCGGGCCAAGCTGGACACCATTCCGGCGGCCAACCGCAAACTGGTCACCAACCACGACGCGCTGGGCTACTACGTCGACCGTTACCGGCTGGAGTTCGTCGGCTCGATCATCCCGAGCTTCGACGACCAGGCCGAACTTTCCGGCAGCCGGATCGAGGACGTCGTGGCCAGGATCAAGGCCACCGGCGCCAAGGCGGTGTTCGCCGAAAGCGCGCTGCCGCCCAAGACCGCCGCGACCATCGCCCGGGAGGCGGGCGTCAAGGTCGTCGACGGCGACGACTCGCTCTACGCCGACTCGCTCGGCGCGCCCGGCTCCGCCGGGGCCACCTACCTCACGGCCGAGGCGCACAACACCGACACCATCGTCGCCGCACTGCGGGGCTGAGGTGAGCGAGCCCATCGAGACCACACCGGATCCCGTGCGCTTCACCGAGGCGACCATGGCCTACGACCGCACCCCGGCCCTGAGTCGGGTAGACGGACGCGTCCCGGCCGGCCAGGCGGTGGCCCTGGTCGGTCCCAACGGCGGCGGCAAGTCCACGCTGATCAAGGCCGTCCTGGGCCTGGTTCCGGTGGTCGCCGGCGCGGTCACCGTGGCGGGGCGCCGCCCGGCCGCGGCCCGCGCGCTGGTCGGCTACGTACCGCAGGCGGCCGATCTCGACCCGGAATTCCCGGTCACCGCACGCCAGGTGGTGCTCATGGGCCGCTACCGGCTGATCGGCCGACTGCGGCGACCCGGCCGCCGAGATCGGGCCGCCGCCGACGAGGCGCTGGCCCTGGTCGGCCTCGCCGACCGCGCGAACACCCGCTTCGGCGCCCTGTCCGGGGGCCAACGCCAGCGCGTCCTGCTGGCCCGCGCGCTCTCCGCGCAACCGCCGATCCTGGTCCTGGACGAGCCGTTCAACGGCGTCGACGCGGTGAGCCAGGAGGCCCTGATCGACGCCCTCGCCCGGGCCAAGGCAGCCGGCACCGCGGTCCTGGTCAGCACGCACGACCTCGCCGTGGCACAACGGCTGTGCGAGCAGACCTGTCTGGTCAACCGCAGGCAATTCGCCTTCACCCGAACCGAGTCCGCGCTCACGTCGGAACTGCTGTGCGCCTGCTACGGCGGACAGGTCCTCGAACTCGACGCCGGGCGCCTCGTCGTCACCCCGGGCTGAGGCTGCCGTGGACACCACCCTGCTCCTGGAGCCCTTCCGGGTCCCCTACCTGACCCGGGCCCTGATCGAACTCACCATCCTGGGCGTCCTGTGCGGCACCGTCGGCGCGTTCGTCGCGCTGCGCCGACTGGAGTTCGTCGCCGACGCGCTCACCCACACGGTATTCCCGGGCGTGGCGATCGGCTTCGCCCTCCAGGGCGCCGACGGCGTCTTCGAGGGCGCGCTGATCGCGGCGGGCATCACCGCGTGCGTACTGACCCTGCTCACCCGCAACCGGCGCACCAGCGACGACGCCGCGCTGGCCATCGTCCTGACCGCGATGTTCTCGATCGGGGTGATCGTGGTCTCGCGCAGCCACTCCTATGCCGCCGACCTGCAGACCTTCCTGTTCGGCCAGATCCTCTACACCTCCCGCACGCAGATCGTCGAGACCGCGGTGGTCGCCGTGCTGTGTCTGGCCGTGCTCGCGGCGCTCGGCCGAGAACTGTTCCTGCGCAGCTTCGACGTCGAGGCCGCCCGCGCCGCCGGCCACCGGGTCGGCGCGCTGGACCTGGCGTTGAACCTGGTGATCGCGCTGACCGTGGTCGCCGCGGTCCGCACCATCGGCACCGCGCTGGTGCTGGCGCTGCTGGTGGTCCCGGCGGCCATCGGCCGCACCCTGGGCGGCCGACTGGGCACGATCGTCACGATCGGCGTCGGCTCGGCCGTGCTGTGCGGATACTTCGGCCTGATCATCAGCTACACCGCCTCGATCGACCACGACGTCGCGCTGCCCACCGGGCCGACCGTCGTCCTGACCCTGGTCGCGGCCTACCTGCTCGCCCTGGTCGCGGCCGGCCTCGTCCGCCGGCGCGGCCTGCGCGCGTCCGCCCACGCACCGGCCGCAGGAATGCCCGCCCCGTCGGGTCTTCCCCGGCCGACCGGGAGCCCCCGATGACCTGGTTCGACACGTACACCCACCGCGCCTACGCCGAGGCCGGTCTGGTCGGTCTGCTCGCCGGCGTCGTCGGCGTGCAGGTGGTGCTGCGCAAGCTGGCCTTCCACGCCATGGCGATGACCCATGCCACCTTCCCCGGCGTCGTGCTCGCCTCGATCCTGGGCCTGGACATCTACCTCGGCGGTGCCGCGGTGGGCGTGGTGTTGTCGCTGGCCGTCGTCGGCCTGACCCGACGACCGGGCCGGACCGCGTCCGGTGCGACCGGGGTGATCCTGGCGGCCGGCTTCGCCCTGGGCGCCGCCCTGGTTGCCGCCGGTCCCGCCGGAGACCGCAAACTCTCCGCGTTCCTGGTCGGTTCCATCGTCACCGTCGACACCCACGACCTCGTGGTCACGGCCGGCACCGCGGCGGTGATCCTGCTCGTGCTCGGCCTGTGCGCCAAGGAACTCACCTTCGCCGCGTTCGACCACGAGGGCATGCGTGCCGCCGGGCATCCGGTGACCGCGCTGGACCTGTTGCTCCTGCTGATCGTCCAGGCCGTGATCGTGGTGCTCACCCCGGCGGTGGGCATCATGCTCACGATGGCGTTGCTGGTGGCGCCGGCCGCCACCGCCCGACTGTGGACCGACTCGCTCGCCCGCACCACCGTGCTGGCCGGCGCACTGGGCATCGGCAGCGCGTCGGCCGGACTGGAGATCTCCCGGCACTACGACGTCGCCGCCGGAGCGACCATCGCGCTGGTGGCCGGCGCCGTCTTCGTGCTCTCCCTGCTCCTGTCCCCACGGCACGGCCTGCTCGCCCGCCTCGTCGAACGCCGACCCGCCACCGGCCCGTCGACCGGCGCAATCGGCTGAACCCGCCCGGAGGTTCGGGGTGCGGCGCGGCGGGTCGGCGGAAGATCGGGTGTGCCGCCGTGTCGATGTGGGCGCAGGTCTGCTCCGGGTGGGTGCGGCCGGAGGTGATGTCGAGCAGGCAGGCGACCAGGACGTGTCCCGGGGCCGGCGCCTTGCCCTCGTCGTCCGGCCGGCCCGGGTCGTCCGGCGCGGCCCGCACGAACGCGGTGAACAGCCCCTGCCACCGGGCCGGTCCGTCGTCGGCCGAGGCGTCGACGCGGAAGGAGACGATGCCCGCCTCGACGAGGGCCGGATCGCGGGCCACCCGACGCACGATGTCCCGGAAGGCCGCGCCGCCCCGGTAGGTCACCGCGCCCGGGTGGGCGGCGGTTCGCTCGGCCCATTCGATCACCACATCGTGCAACAGCCGGTCCTTGGACCCGACATAGCGGTACACGGTCGCCGGCGTGGTGCCCGCGCGGGCGGCGATGTCGCGGTCTGCCGAGCACCTTCGTCCGCCGCCCGGCCCACCTGCCGCCGACCCCGACCCCACGCCGGGCGCCATCGAGGGTGTTCCGGTCGGGCCGTCATTCACCCGGGTGGCCGACCGGGAGTGGGGCGGAGACGATGGAAGGACCGCGTCACGGCGCTCGCGGCGTGGTCCCGAGCCCGCGGTCGGTGTGCTGCCGTCGGCGGGCCTGACGAGAGGCACCATCATGACCATGGCCAAGGACATCATGCACGAGGGTGCGCAGTGGATTCCGCAGACCGAGACGCTGGATCGGGCCGCGCAACTGATGCGCCGACTCGACGTGGGTTCGCTCCCGGTCAGCGACGCGAACGAGCGGCTGTGCGGGATCATCACCGACCGCGACATCGTCATCAAGTGCCTTGCCGCCGGCCACGACCCGGCGCGCGTCACGGCCGGCGAGCTGTGCGAGGGCACCCCCCGCTGGATCGACGCGGACGCGGACATCGCCGAGGTGCTGAGCGAGATGCAGGTGCACCAGATCCGTCGACTGCCGGTGATCGCGCGTAAGCGCCTGGTCGGCATGATCAGCGAGGCGGACGTGGCGCGACACCTCTCGGAGGAACAGATCGCCGCCTTCGCCGAGAACGTCTACGCGGCGCGCTAGCGGGAGAATCCACGCGACGCGGCCGTGCGCGTGTCGGGCGATGCGCGTGCCGGGCCGTGCGTGTGCCGAGCGCCCCGTCGAGGTGAATGCCATGTCGTCCACACACAGCGAAGTCGCTCTCGGGGTCCTGGTCGGTCACGACGGTTCGCCCGCCGCCGACCGGGCCCTGGATTGGGCCGCGCAGGACGCCGTCGCCCGGCGGGTACCGCTGTACGTGGTCACCGCCGTGCCGGTCGGCGGGCTCGGCCACCGACATCGGGTCGAGCTGCGCGAGCGGGCACACGCGCTGGTCGACGCCGCCTGCGCCCGGGTGCGGGCGCGCTTCGCCGGAGCGGTCGTGGAGGGCTCGGTCCGTGAGGGCGACGCCGCCGAATCGCTGCTCGCGGCGAGCGCCCGCGCGGACACCATGGTGATGGGCAGTCGCGGTCACGGCGGCTTCACCGGCCTGCTGCTGGGATCGGTGTCGCTGCGGGTGTGTGCGCACTCGTCGTGCCCGGTCGTGGTGGTGCACGCCGACGCGGCCGAGGACGCGAGCGGTGTGGTGGTGGGCATCGCCGGCCCCGAGGACGGACCGGCCGCCGAGTTCGCGGCGGACCGGGCGCTCCGGCTGGGCGGGCTGCGTGGTGTGCACTCGTGGGCGCTCCCGGTGACGGGCCTGGCGCCCAGCCTGATGTTGCCGTCGATGTACGACGTCGACGAGATCGCCGCCGAGCGCGGCCGGATGGTCGACACGGTGCTCGATCCGATCCGGTTCGAGTATCCCGAACTGCCGGTGGACACCGTGGTGATGAACGGGTCGGCCGGGCGCGACCTGGTCTGCGTGTCCACCGGCGGCGCCCTCGTGGTCGTCGCCTCGCACCGACGACACGGCCCCCTGCCGATGAGGTTGGGCCCGACCACGCACGCCGTCCTGCACCACGCCCACTGCCCGGTGGCGGTGGTCCCGGTGCTCTGACCGCGACTTCGGCCGGGCCCGACCCACCGGATGTCGCGGTCGACACCGAACGTCTGTTCACCGCCCGAGCCCGTGCCGGAGTCGGTGCGTGCTGGCAACCCGTCTTCCGGGCAAGGGACTTGTCAGCTCGGTAGGCCGGCCAGCCAGTCGACCAGAAGCCGGTCGACCTCGGTGGGGCGCTCGTGGTGGAGCCAGTGGCCGCAACCGTCCAGGATCCGCGAGTGGACCAGGCCGGGCAGCGTGGTGGGGAATGCCTCGATCGCGTCGGACAGCCACATGGTGGAGGCGTCCAGGGCGCCGCCCAGGAACAGCGAGGGCTGGGTGATCGGCGCGCCGGCGTAGGCCGCCAGGTCGGCCCAGTCCCGGTCCATGTTCCGGTAGCGGTTGAGCGCGCCGGTCATCCCGGTCCGCTCGAACTCACCGGCGTAGACGTCGAGATCGGCCTCGTCGAGCCACCCCGGCAGGCGACCTTCGGGGAAACGGTCGCGCAACCGGCCGCCGCGGCCGACGAAGTGCGGGTCCGGCGCGTCGGCGGCCGGCATCGTGTCGGCGGACAGCGCGGCGTAGAACCCGGCCAGCCACCCCCGCACGTCCGGCTCGATCTCCGCCTCGGCGCGGCCGGGCTCCTGGAAGTACCGGACGTAGAACTCCTCCTCGCCGCCCATCGCCGCGAACACGTCACCGGGCTTCGGCCCGCCCGGCGGGGTGTACGGCACACTCAGCAACCCGACCGCGCGAAAGACGTCCGGCCGCACGAGCGCGGACCCGGCGGCGATGGTCGAGCCCCAGTCGTGCCCGACGATCACCGCCGAACGCTCGCCCAGCGCCTCGACGACGGCGACGTTGTCCTCGATCAGCTCCAGCATTCGATACGCGGCGACGTCCGAAGGCTTGGACGAGCGGCCGTAGCCCCGGACGTCGATGGCGACCGCCCGATGGCCGGCCGCCGCCAGGTCGGCCAGTTGCCGGCGCCAGCCGTACCAGGAATCGGGGAACCCGTGTACGAGCAGGACCAGCGGGCCGGTGCCCTGCTCCACCAGATGGATGCGGCCGGCGGGGGAGGGGATCAGGCGATGGACGGGGGCCGCGGTGTGGGCAGGCCGTGTCATGAAAACTCCCGGGTCTGGGTGCGGACCCCGATCATGTGGCGACTTTTCCACCGTCACAAACTTCTTTGCCGCTTCGGCAAACCGCGCCCGGATCGCACATCCCGCGGGCTCCGCGCGGTCGGCGGACGCGGGGGTGAAGGATGGGCACACACACATCGCGACAGGGGAGATCGGCACCATGGACACACGGCACTCGATCGTCGACACCTCGCTGGGCGGGCTCACCGTGGTGGCGGCGCAGGATGCCATCGTGGGCCTCTACTTCCCGCAACACTGGTACCTGCCTCCCGAGGAGAGCCTCGGCCGGCGGGTCGATCATCGCCGGGACCCGTTGCTCGCGGCGGCGGCGACCCAATTGGCCGAGTACCTCGACGGCGACCGGACCGCGTTCGACCTGCCCATCGCCACGCACGGCGATGCGTTCCAGGAGCAGGTGTGGGCGATGCTCCGGGAGATCCCGTTCGGCGAGACCACCACCTACGGGGCACTCGCCGAGCGGTTGGGGAACAAGGCGCTGGCCCAGTCGGTGGGCCAGGCGGTCGGGCACAACCCGATCTCGATCATCGTGGCCTGTCATCGCGTCGTCGGCAGCGACGGGAAGCTGACCGGCTTCGCCGGCGGACTCGAACGCAAGCGACGGCTGCTCGAACTGGAGGAATCCGAGAGCACCAGGGCCGCCCGGCTGTTCTGAGCCCCGACGCGGGTCGACCCGGGCGCTGCGGGGAAGCCGGTTACGACTCTTCGACTTACAGTGACTGTCATGGACGATTTCTTCGGCGTGTCGGGTGAAGAGGCGCCCGGGGACGCCTTGCACGAGTTGGCCGAGCAGACGACCCGGCCGGGCTGGCCGGCGGCGGATCCCGCAACGGATCTGCTGCCCAGACTGCGCGTCGCCTGCGATCTCCCGGGGTCGCCCTGGCGGCTGCGCGGCGCCACCGTATTGCCGGACGGCGTCTACGCCGTCGACGTCGAGCACGCCAGACCGCGCAGCCCCCGCCTGTTGGCCGACGCGATCGAACTGCTCGCCGGGATCGCCGGCCCGGCCTTCTTCGTCCGGCACACGGACGCGGCCACCTTCGACTGCGTCACCGGCACCCTGCAACGCGACACCCCCGGCCCCGGCCGAGGCCACCTGCTCCGGCTGCGCCTGATCACCCCCGGGCGGGACTGGGTGCCCGGCCTGCGGGCGCGCGCGGAGGCCCTGGTGCCCACACTTTGAACGCGGCCCGGACAACGGGCGGCCGTTTAACGGGTGGTCGTCCGCGGGGGCCGGCTGGTTGGATCCGGGGATGGACTTTCACCTGCCCGACGGCTACGAAATCTCGACCGACCCGACCCGGCTCGACGCCGCGCTGATCCACCGCTGGTTGTCGCTCGACGCGTATTGGGCGCTGGGGCGCACGCGGGAGAAGCTGGACACGGCGATCGCCGGGTCGCTCAACTTCGGGGTCTACGACACGGCCTCCGGGGCCCAGGTCGGCTATGCCCGGGTGATCACCGACGGGGCCACCTTCGGTTGGCTCTGCGACGTGTACATCGCGCCCGACGTCCGGGGCAAGGGCCTGGGCACCGCGTTGGCCGCGCACGTGCGGGACCACCTCGCGCCCGCCGGCATACGGCGCCTGATGCTGGCCACAGCCGACGCGCACGCGGTCTACGCGCAGGTGGGCTTCGTACCGCTCGGCGCCACCGACACGTGGATGGTCCTGGGCGAACAGTGAGCCGTCCGGGCACGGCGACCGAGCCCGCGTCGGACGCGGGCTCGGCCAACCGGTCATCTTTTCCGGTCGTGGCCCTATGAACCGTCGAGGGCCCTCGCTACCCTCCAGCGCATGATTTCCACGGTTGTCTGGGGTACCGGGAACGTCGGCCGTGCGGCCATCCGCGCCGTCGAGGCGCATCCGGCGCTGAAGCTCGCGGCGGTGTTGGTGCACAATCCCGACAAGGTCGGCCGCGATGCGGGTGAACTGGCGGGGTTGGACCACGAGTTGGGTGTCGCGGCCGAGAACGACATCGACGCGGTGCTGGCCGCCGGGCCGGGCGCGGTGGTGTACGCCGCGTCCGGCGACATCCGTCCCGACGAGGCGCTCGACGACATCGTCCGGGCGATCCGGGCCGGTGCCGTGGTGGTCACCCCCGCCCTGTACGCGCTCTACGACCAGCGCAACGCCCCAACGGAGTTGCGCGAGCCGGTACTTGCCGCCATCGCGGCGGGCGGCGGGTCGCTGTTCGTCTCCGGCGTGGACCCGGGCTGGGGCAACGACGTACTGCCGCTGCTGATCAGCGGGTTGGGCACCACCGTGGACGCGATCCGCTGCCAGGAGATCTTCGACTACTCCACCTACGACCAGGAGGACTCGGTCCGGAATCTGGTCGGCATGGGGCAGCCGATGGACTACGGGGCGCCGATGTTGTGGCCGGACATGCCGACCATGGTGTGGGGCGGGCAAATCCGGTTGATGGCACGGGCGTTGGGCGTCGAACTGGACGAGATCCGGGAGACGATGGACCGCCGGCCGCTGGAGAGCACGGTACGCACCACGACGATGGGCGAGTTCGAGGCGGGCACGCAGGGCGCGGTGCGGTTCGAGGTGCAGGGCATCGTCGACGGCGAGCCCCGGATCGTGATCGAGCACGTGACCCGGATCCACCCCTCCTGCGCGCCGGACTGGCCCACACCGCCCAACGGCGACGGGGCCCACCGGGTGGTCATCGAGGGACGCCCGCGGATCGAGGTGACGGTCGAGGCCACCGACGAGGGCACGAACCGGTCGGCGGGCGGGAATGCCACCGCGGTCGGCCGACTCGTCGGCGCCATCGACTGGCTGGTCGCCGCCGAACCCGGGCTCTACGACGCGCTCGACATTCCGCTCCGTCCCGCAGTCGGCAAGCTCGGAAGGAAGTAACCATGCAGATCGACATTCCCGAGGACAAGGACCCGCTCGCCTACGTGTGGGCGGAGATGGTGCCCGAGATCGGCATCGCGGCCTCCACGTTCTCGATGAAGGTCTACGACGCCTCGAAGCTGGGCCTGCGCGAATTCGAGGCCGCGCGGCTGCGGATCGCCCAGATCAACGGGTGCATCTTCTGCCTCGACTGGCGCACCGAACGCGACGGGGACAAGGTCGAGGACGGCTTCGACGTCGCGGTCACCGAGTGGCGCACCACCGAGGTCTTCGACGACCGCACCCGGTTGGCCGCCGAATACGCCGAGCGGTACGCGGTGGACCACCACAACCTGGACGACGAGTTCTGGGCCCGGATGACCGCGCACTACACCCAGGCCGAGATCGTCGAGCTGAGCATGGCGATCGGGTCCTGGCTGGCCTTCGGTCGGCTCAACCACGTGCTCGGGCTCGACTCGGTGTGCGTGTTGCCGAGCCACTGAGTGCCTCTCGGGGCCGCGCCGGGATCCTCCGGGGCGGCCCCGACCCGGTGCGCCGCGGCGAAAAATCGGGTGGCCCGCGCGTGCCGCGCAACTACGCTCACCCCCAGCGGGATTGCGCGGTTCCGCAGGTTGGGGTGCCGTGGCAGAGCGGCCCATTGCAATCGACGCGGCGGAGGTTCCCGTCGCGTCGATCGAGGGGGTAACGGGCGGGCCTGCCCGTCCCCTTCCGCGGGTTCGAATCCCGTCGGCACCGCAACCGCCCCGAGCGCGTCGTGGCCGGGGTGCCCGGCACGCGCCGCCGCCGGTGGTCAGGAGTGCGGTTTGGCGCGGACGTGCATGCGCTCGCCCTGTCTGCCGAAGAGGCTGAGGATCTCGACCGGGCGGCCGTCCGCGCTGCCGAACCAGTGCGGCAGCCGGGTGTCCCACTCGGCGGCCTCGCCCGGGCCGAGGACCAGGTCGTGGTCGGCCAGTACCAGGCGCAGTCTGCCGGTGAGCACGTACAGCCACTCGTAGCCCTCGTGGGTGCGCAGATTCGGCTCGGTGCCCCGGTCGGCGATGATCATCTTGAACGCCTGGAGCGGGCCTGGGGTTCGGGTCAGCGACACCGACGTGCCGCCGCTCGGCAGCGGGCGCGGGGTCAGCCGTACGCGGGGGTCGCCGACCTCGGGCGCGCCGACCAGGTCGTCCAGCGGTACGTGGTAGACGCCGGCCAGTGGCAACAACAGTTCCAGGCTGGGCCGGCGTTGGCCGGACTCCAGCCGGGACAGGGTGCTCTTGGAGATGCCGGTCGCCGCGGAGAGCGCGGCCAGGGTGAGGCCGTGGTGGGCGCGCAGGCGCCGCAGTCGTGGCGCGACCGCGTCCAGGACCGCTTGATGGGCCGGTGCGTTGTCCATGGGGGCATTCCACTCCGGTGTCCCGAAAATGGCAACAAGAATTGCCGGGAGGGTGCGGTGCGGACACCCTCCTCGGCATGAGCCCACACGGTGCAACCCGAAGCACGACCGACGCGCCGGCAACCGAGGCGGTGACCGGCGGTGCGAAGCAGGCAGCGGCGGTGCGCTGGGCGTTGGCCGGGCTGTCCTCGTCCATGTTGGCTGCCTCGCTCGGCACCAGCGTCGCCAATGTCGCGCTGCCGACCCTGGCCGGCACGTTCGACGCCTCCTTCCAGGCGGTGCAGTGGGTCGTCCTGGCCTACCTCCTCGCCATCACCACCGTGATCGTCGGCGTGGGGCGGCTCGGCGACCTGTTCGGTCGGCGCCGGTTGTTGTCGGCCGGGATCCTGCTGTTCACGGTGGCCTCGGTCCTGTGCGGCCTGGCGCCCTCGTTGTGGCTGCTGATCGCCGCGCGGGCGGCGCAGGGCCTCGGCGCGGCCGCGATGATGGCGCTGACCATGGCGTTCGTGGGCGAGACGGTGCCCAAGGCGCGGACCGGGCGTGCGATGGGCCTGCTCGGCACGATGTCCGCGATCGGTACCGCGCTCGGCCCGTCCGTGGGCGGTGCGTTGCTGGCCGGACCCGGCTGGCGGATGATCTTCCTCGTCAACGCGGCACTGGGCCTGGTGACGCTGGTCCTGGTGTACCGCCATCTGCCGATCGACCGACGCGAGGCCGGGACGGCGCGGGCCGGTTTCGATTACCTGGGCACGCTGCTGCTCGCGCTGACGCTCGCGGCGTACGCGCTCGCCATGACGCTCGGGCACGGCCGTTTCGGCCGACTCAACGTGGCGCTGCTGCTCGCCGCCGTCATCGGGGTCGTGCTGTTCGTTCGGGCCCAGGGGAGGGCGGACGCACCGCTGATCCGGCCGGCGATGTTCCGCGAACCGATGCTGGGCGGGAGCCTGGCGATGAGTGTGCTGGTGTCGACGGTGATGATGGCCACGCTCGTGGTCGGGCCGTTCTACCTCGCCCGCACGCTCGGGCTGCGGGACACCCTGGTCGGGCTCGTGTTGTCGGTCGGTCCGGTGGTCGCCGCGCTGATCGGGGTGTCGGCCGGTCGCCTGGCGGACCGGTTCGGCGCGACTCGGATGACCGTGGTCGGGCTCGGTGCGATGGCCGTCGGCGCGTTCGGGTTGTCGATGTCACCGGCGTCGTTCGGCGTGGCCGGTTACCTCGTGCCGATCGTGGTCGTCACGGCCGGCTATGCGGTGTTCCAGACCGCGAACAACACCGCCGTGCTGGCCGATGTCCCACCGGACCGACGGGGTGTCGTGTCCGGGATGCTCAACCTGTCGCGCAATCTCGGGCTGATCACCGGAACGTCGGTCATGGGCGCGGTGTTCGCGTTCGCGTCGGGCACCGACGACGTCACCACGGCGCGGGGCGGGGCGGTCGCCGACGGGATGCGGGCCACGTTCGTGGTCGCCGCGCTGTTGCTCGTGCTCGCGTGGGGCATCGCGGTCGGCGGCCGGGTGTCCGCGCGTCGGGTGGCCCGGGGCGCGCGGTAGTGGGTCGGCCCGCCCGGTCAGGCGACGATGTACCACGCGTTGTCGAGGTACTGGAGGGTGATGTCGCCGAGGCCGCTCTCGGAGAACCGGACGGTGGCGCGGACCGCTCCGACCGGGACGTGCACCTTGTCGGGCGGACGCACCGAGACCAGCTTGGGGTCGACCGTGGCGGTTTGCAGGGCCTTCTTCTGCGCGGGGGAGATCATTTGGAAGGTGATCGGGAAGGACGCGGTGCACGGGCCGGCGCCCTCCCGCTCGGCCTGCTTGGCCGCCGGGCCGGCGATTTCGCAGACTGTGGTGAGGTCCTCGCGGCCCACGGCGTGCAGGTACTGCTCGTAGCGCTGGATCGCCGCCTCGGTCGACCGGCCCTGCGGTGCCGCCCGGGTCTGGGACGGGGCCGCCGGGCTCGGTGCGCCGGAGGCGGTCGATGCCGGCGGTGCGGATGTCGCCGGCGGCGGAACGACCGCGCCGGGTGCGGTCGTCGAGGGCGGAGGCGCGGTTCGGTCCTTCGCGGAGTCGGTGTCGTCGCAGGCCGCCAACAGGATGACGGCCGATACGGTCACGCCCACGATCGCCCGCACGCGATGCTCCCCTCGCTGAGATCACAGGCGGCCGATGCTACTGCGGTCCGGGAGGTCTCCACCGAGGCTTTTCCCCCGTATTCCGTATTCCGCCCCCGCCCTCCTCCGCCTTTCGCCTCCGGGTCGCGCGCCGGTACGGGGCGCGAAGCGTGGTCAGGCGGTGTTGGTGAGCAGGTTCCACCAGGGGGTCGGCTGGGACGGCGTGGCGGTGTCGATGCGGTCGCCGGGGCGGGGGACGGCGAGTTGAACGTCCTTGGCCTTGGCCTCGCGCCACAGGCGGTCGACCGGTTCGGCCCACGGGTGCAGCGCCAGGTTGAAGGTGGCCCAGTGCACCGGCAGCAACACCCGGCCGCCGAGGTCGAGGTGGGCGGTGATCGCCTCCTCCGGGTTCATGTGGATGTCGGGCCAACTCGGGCTGTAGGCGCCGATCGGCATCAGGGTCAGGTCGAACGGGCCGTGCGCCGCGCCGATGCGGGCGTAGCCGTCGAAGTAGCCGGAGTCGCCGGCGTAGAAGACCCGGTGTCGGGTGCCGGCGACGACCCACGAGCCCCAGAGCGTGTCGTTGCGGCGCAGGGTACGACCGGAGAAGTGGCGGGCCGCGGTCGCGGTGAAGCGCAGGCCGGCGACGACGGCGTCTTCCTCCCAGTCGAGTTCGATGATGCGGGAGGCGGGTACGTTCCAGCGCTCCAGGTGGGCGCCGATGCCCAGGGGTACCAGGAACGGCGCGGTCTGGGTGGCGGTGAGGGTGCGTACCGTCGCCCGGTCGAGGTGGTCGTAGTGATCGTGCGAGATGACCACCGCGTCCAGGGTCGGCAGCGCGGCCGAGGGGATCGGGAGCGGGTGCAGCCGGCGCGGGCCGACGAGTTGGCTGGGGGACACCCGCTCGCTCCAGACCGGGTCGAACAACACCCGGCGGCCCTCGATCTCGACCAGGGTGGTCGCGTGGCCGTACCAGACGGCGCTCAGCCCGTCCTGGGCCGGCGGTGTGCTCGGCGAGGTGACCAGCGGCACGGGGGCGGCGGGGCGGCGCTCGTCGCGATTGCGGAGCATCTGGCCGATGAGCTGCGGTGCGCTGCCGGCCGCGACCAGATCGGCGGGCACCGGGTTGCGGAACGCGCCCTCGTGGAACTGCGGCGAGCGCAGAAAGCGGGCGAGCCGCTCTCCTTCGGCCCGCCCACCGAATTCCGCCGGGACGTCCCGCAGGGCCCACCCGGCGGCGGCCAGCGCCAGCCCGCCCGCGACCAGTCGCCGAGCCGCTACGTTACGTGCCATCGTCCACTCTCCCTGTGTCGGCCTCGGGTCGTGTCGTCCCGGGGCGCCCCGTGCTCGCGGCGCGTCGCCCCCGGATCGTGTCTCCCTCGGGTCTTCAACCGACAGCGGGGGTGACACGTTCCCCGAATCGCGATTCCCGTCGGGACGGGGGTCATGCCGACGGTCGGTCGATTGTCGTCCTTGTCATCTCGATTGCTTGACTGCATCATGCATTTGATCGATCGAGGCGATCGATCGAGGCGATCGAAACGAGGCACCACCATGGACACCGGTGAACTGCTGGACGACAACGACGCGGTGGGGTTGGCCGATCTCGTGCGGCAGGGCACGGTCAAGCCGATCGAGATTCTCGACGCGGTGATCGCTCGGATCCAGGAGCGCGACCCGGCGCTGCACGCGTTCGTGGCCACCCGGTTCGAGGCGGCTCGGGCCGAGGCCGAGGGGGTCCTGCCCGACGGGCCGCTGCGGGGTGTGCCGTTCGCGGTGAAGGACCTCGCCTGCGATGTCGCCGGCATGGTGAGTACGCACGGTTCGCGGTTGTTCGCCGACGCGGTCGCCGAGCGGGACGGCGAGTTGGCCACCCGCTACCGCCGCGCCGGACTGGTGATCGTGGGCAAGACCAACACTCCCGAATTCGGCAAGAACGCCAGTACCGAACCGCTTCTGCACGGCCCGTCGCGCAACCCGTGGCGGACCACCCATTCGACGGGCGGTTCCTCCGGCGGCTCGGCGGCGGCTGTCGCGGGCGGGATGTTGCCCGCCGCGCACGCCAACGACGGCGGCGGCTCGATTCGGATTCCGGCGGCGTGCTGCGGCCTGTTCGGGCTCAAGCCCTCGCGCGGCCGGGTTCCGGACGACCACGGTCTGTCCGCGCTGGCCTACCCGTTGGCGATGGCGCACGCGGTCACCCGTACGGTCCGCGACTCCGCGGCGCTGCTCGACGTTGCCGCCGGCCCCGTCGCCGGCGAGCCGTACGCCACGCTGGCGATGCCGGCCGCCGGATCCTTCCTGGCCGCGTTGGACACCGCGCCGGGGCGGCTGCGGATCGGCTTCGCGACGGCGAGTGTGGACGGAACGCCGGCCCACCCGGCGGCCGTTCGGGCGGTTGAGCGCACGGCGGCGCTGCTCGCCGAGTTGGGCCATCGGGTCGAGGAGGGCGCGCCGGTGTGGGACGGTCCGGCGACCGGCCGGGCCCTCGGCCAGGTGATGGCGGCGGCCACGAACACCCAGATCGACGACCGACTCGCCGAACTGGGCCGCGAATTGCGCGAGGACGACCTCGAACCGTTCACCCGAGTGATCCGCGAGAACACGGTCGGCATGCGCGGCCAGGATCTGGTCCGCGCGCTGCAGACGGTGGTTCGGATCGGTCGCGAGGTGGCGCCGTTCTTCGAAACCCACGACGTGTGGCTGAGCCCGACGTTGGGTGTTCCGGTACCCGAACTCGGGGTGTTGGACACGAGCAACCCGGCGAGCATGTACGCGCACGCGGCGAAGATGACCTGGTTCACCTCGGTGTTCAACGTCTCGGGGCTGCCCGCGGCGAGCGTGCCGGCGGGCTTCGACGAGGCGGGCCTGCCGGTGGCGATCCAGCTCACCGGTCGGCTCGGGGCCGAGGCGGAACTGCTGCGACTGTCGGCGCAGTTGGAAGAGGCCGCGCCGTGGCCGGGGCAGGCGCCGTGGCCGACCGGGCCGGCCGGGGGCTGAGTACGGCGGCCGATGTCGGGACGACGGGCCTTCGGGTCCGTCGACCCGTGCCGCGGTTCAGCGCAGGTGGCCGACGCCGCCGTAGCCCCATACGTTTTCGAGGGAGTCCAAGGCATCCTCGGGTTCGCCGTCCGGGTTCCAGTGCGGGCGGATACCAGGTGGTTCGACCAGCTCGAAGCCGTCGAAGAAGGCCCGGACCCGATCGTGGTCGCGCATGGTCATCTCGGCGGAGGCGTTCTTCCAGCCGGCCGCACCGGCCCGGCCACGAGCGGGGTCGGCGTCCCAGGACGCGTGCGACAGGATGAGCATGCTGCCCGGGGCGAGGGCGTCGCGCAGTGTGGCGACGATCTGCTCCGGGTTCTCCTCGTCCCTGACGAAGTGCAGGATGGCGACCAGCATCAGCGCGACCGGCTCGGCGAAGTCGATCACCTCCAGCACCTCGGGTGCGGTCAGGATCGCCTTCGGGTCGCGCAGGTCGGCCCGGGTGAAGGTGGTGCGTCCCGGGCCGGCGTCGGTCATCAGCGCCCGACCGTGCACGAGCACGATCGGGTCGTTGTCCACGTACGCCACCCGGGCGTCCGGCGCGACCTGGTGTGCCGCCTCGTGGGTGTTGCCGCCGGTGGGGATGCCGGTGCCGATGTCCAGGAACTGCCGGATGCCGCGCCGCGCGGCGTAGCGCACGCTGCGCTGGAGGAAGAGCCGATTGAGCCGGAGCGTGGTGGGCAGATCCGGCATCGCGGCCAGGATGTGCTCGGCCGCCGCGCGGTCCACGGCGAAGTTGTTCTTGCCGCCCAAGAGATAGTCGTAGATCCGCGCGGTGTGCGGGATGCTCGTATCGATCCCGGCCGGGACGGTTTCCGCCTCGACCTCGTCCAGACGCGGCAGCCGCCAGGCGTCCTCGTCGTTGTGCGATATCGACGTCACGGGTTCACCCTTCGGACAACCACCGGCACGGTTGTGCCGAGACTACTGTGACGAACGGCAGTTCGGGCCGGCGTGCGACGAATCGGCGGGCCCGGGCCGGTTGTTGCGGTGGATTCGCGTTGGTGGAAGGGGTTGATCGGATGGTCGAGCCGTCCTATTTGGCGGCGATTCGGCGGTCGTACGACACTGTTTGCGATGAATACGCCCGGGTGGTGAAGGCGCCGGCGGAGTTGGATCCGTTGTCGCGCTCGATGTTGGGCGCGTTCGCCGAACTCGTGCGGGTCGCGGACCGTGGGCCGGTCGCCGATCTGGGCTGCGGGCCGGGGCAGGTGACCGCGTATCTGGCCTCGCTGGGGTTGGCCGCCTTCGGCGTCGACCTGTCGCCGAGGATGATCGAGTCGGCTCGACGGGCCCATCCGGAACTGCGGTTCGTGCCGGGATCGATGACCGCGCTGGACATCGCGAATGACGAACTCGGCGGGATTCTCTGCTATTTCGTCATTCATCACACGCCACCGGAGTGCCTGCCGATGGTCTTCGCCGAATTCGCCCGTACCCTCGCGCCCGGTGGGTGGCTCATGTTGGGCGACTACATCGGGGACGGCGAGCAGGTGCGGCCGACTCGGGCGTACGGGGGACATCCGGTCTCCTACGCGTCGTACTTCCTGCCGGCCGAGCAGATCGTGGGCCTGTTGGGGCGGGCCGGGCTGGTGGTCACCGCGCGGCTGGAATGCGAGCCCGGCGACGGGGTGAAGCGGCGGCACGCGGTCTTCCTGGCGCGCAAACCGGGGGCGGAGCACGCGGCGGAACCTTTGGGGTGACGAGGGGCCGGGGGAGTGCGGCCCGGGCGGAGGCCCGGCGGCGGCCGCGGGTCGATCTTGTCGGAGCCTCGCCGGTGATCCGTCGATCCGGTTCCGGCTCATCGTGCGTTTGCGCGTCGCCGGCCGGCCGGCGACGCGGGGCGGCGGGTGCGCGGTAGAGTGAGTGCCCCATGCGCACCGTCGATCCCGTCAAGCACGCAGCCAAGCGACGCCAGATTCTGGAGGCCGCCGCGTCCTGCTTCGCGCAGATGGGCTTCCACGGCACCCGGACCGCGGACATCTGCAAACGCGCGGGGATGAGTCCGGGGAATCTCTTCCACTACTTCCCGAGCAAGCACGCGATCATCGTGGCGCTGATCGAGAGCGAGGGCGTGCAGACCGCAGAGTTCCTGGAACGGCTGGTCGCCGAGGAGGACGCGCTCGCGGCGCTGTTCACGCTGATCGACACGGTCGTCGAGCTGGCCGCCGACCCCGAGTTCGCGGGTCTCGCGCTGGACACCGCGGCGGAGGCCCAGCGGGACGAGGGCATCGCCGCGCTGGTGGCCCGCAACGACCGCCAACTCCGGTCCGGCATCGCCGATTTGTTGCGTCGTGCCGCCGCGGCCGGGCGGATCGACGCCGGGCTGAACGCCGACGACGCGGCGACCTGGATCGCGGCTCAGATCGACGGGGTCTTCGCACGGCTGGCGACCGATCCGGGCTTCGCCCCACTGGAGCAGGCGCCGATGTTGCGGCTGTTGCTCACCCGGTTCCTGCGCGTCGAACCGGCCTGAGCCACCGCGGCGCGACCCGACGAGTCAGCGTCGGGGGCGGCCGAAGAGCATGTCGTAGCCCGGCGGCAGTTGCAGGAGCAGGCGGCTCATCAGATTTTCGTCGGTGGCGTCGGCCACGACGCTGAGTACCGCTCCGACGTCCCATTTCGCGGTTTCGTCCGTCGCGCCCTCGATCCACGCGCCGGTGGCCCGGACGAAGCGGTCGGCACTGAGTGGCTCGTGTGCGGGGAGCGGGTTGAGCAGCACCACGGCGCAGGTCTCGGGGAGCCGGGCGGCCAGCTCGGCACTTTCGCCGCCGACGAGGTGTGCGCCCAGGAGGGCGAGGACGACCCGGACGGCTCGTTCCGCCTCCTCGGGGGAGGAGTATTCGCCCCGCTCCTGGACTGCCGCGAGGAAGGATTCCCATCGCATCGGCATCGTATCGGCCCTTCTTCCGTCTTCCGTCAGCCGTCGAGGCGATCGGGGCGGGCGGGCCGGCCGGCGACCGGGACGGGCGGCCTCGGGACGCCGGTGCGGCGGTCCGCACCGACCTCTGCGCCGGGGAGGACCCGTCGTGGTCCGGCGCCGCGCGCCGTGCTGCCACGCGCCATTTTTCTCGGGCCACGGAGGGGGCCTGGGCACAGAAGGTGCACTCCACCTTATAACTCTCCGTAGGAGACTTGACAAGCGGAGACTCAGCCCGGCGCGGGAGCGTGGGCCTCTCCGCCCGTGTGCGTCGTGACCTTTCGGGTCCGACCCATCGCCCTGCGTATCGTTGCTCGGCCCACCCGGCGGCCGAAGCCGGCGGGTGCCCGGTTGTTGCTCCGTCCGCCGTGCCGCCGATCGCGCGGGGCGGCACTCGCCCTCGTGGCCCGGTCCGGGAGCGCCGGCTCTTCCCGTGAAGCTTGCCCGGCGGTGCGGATGTGTTCACGCCCCGGCCATCGGGTGCCGGCCTACTGAGCCGAGTTGTACAGACAACTCGACTTCCGCCTGGAGCATTTCCGTGCCCACCTTCCGTGGCCGCAACATCTCGATCACCGTCGGCCCTGTTCCGGACACGACTCCCAGGTCCCGAGTTCGCCCACGAGCGGGCGCAGTTGCACCGCGCGCACGCCGGTTCGCCCCGTAGTCGTCGGCTCCGCCGGTCCCGGCCTCGGCTCGGGTGCTCGGGTGCTCGGGTGCCGTTCTCCGTCTCGACGTCGCCGCCTCTGTTGTGGAAAGGAATTGACGATATGTCAGGGAGTTTGCTCACTCTTCTGCGTCCCACCGTGCCGAAGGAGGGTGATGCGCTGACCTTTCGGTTCGCCACCGACGCGCCGCACGCGAAGAACTGGGTCGGGGTCTACGACGGGGCTCGGCAGCCGGGCAGCGGGGGGTCGTTGGCCTGGAAGTACGTCACCACCGCCGAGGGCGAGGTGACCATCGACACGCAGGGCCTTACGGATGGCCCCTACACCGCCTACCTGTTGGCCAAGGACGGCTACGGCATCCTGGCGCAGACCACGCCGTTCGGTTTCGCGGTGCGGCCGGTGCCGCCCCGGCCCCGGTTCGCGGTGGACACCGTCACCGGTGCGGCGATCGCCCCGGGGGAGACCGCGACCGTGCGCCTGGCCGGGCTGTGGACCGCCTCGAACGGGCAACAGTCCGGCCAGGGCGTCACCTTCCGGGCCCGCGGCGGCGACGGGTGGCTCGGCGTCGGTACCGACGGCGTGGTCACCGCCGAGGCCCCGCGCACCGGCGCGCGCCGGCCGGGCGTCCTCGTGGTCGAAGGCCGCGACGGCGCGACCGGCGCCACCTCGCAGCTCACCGTGCAGATACCGGTCCGGCGCAACGCGCGCGCCGTCACGCTCAAGGTCGCCGGCCTCGACGCGTGGGACGCGGGCAAGCACGTGGACGGCGCGGTGACCAAGGTGTTGCGGCTCGCGCTGACCCAGGAGCTGGACGTCCTGGCGTTGCAGGACACCGGCGGCGTGCTGGGCAAGGCGGTGGCCCAGGCGCTGGGTTGGGCGGTCCACGAGGACCCGGCCGGACTCGCGCTGATCAGCCGGCACCCGCTCACCGACCCGCGCCCGGCGAGCGCCGAGCTGCCGGCGGTGGCGGCGACCGTGCGGGCGCCCGGGGTGCGTGCCGTCCGGGTGTGGACCACGCGCCTGGACGAGGGGGACTACGGGCCGATCGGGATTCGGCGCGGCCGCACCCCCGCGCAGGCCGAGGCGGCCGAACGGGCGAGCCTGCGCTACCGCCAGGCCGGAGCCCTGGTCGCGGCGATGGCGCCCGACCTGCGGGCCGCCCGGGACACCCCGGTACTGCTCGCGGGCGCCCTGTCCTCGCCCTCGCACCTGGACTGGACCGCCCGCACCGCCGGCGCGCACGGGACGTCCGGGCCGGTGCGCTGGCCGGTCACCCAACTGCTCGAACAGGCCCGACTGGCCGACGTGTTCCGTGACCGACACCACGACCCGGCGCGCGAGCCCGGCAACACCTGGTCGCCGGTGGACCCGACCCAACCGCAGGACCGGATCGACGCGCTGCACACCGCCGGACCGCTGTCCGCCGAGGAGGCGCACAGCCTGGTCACCGGCTGGCCCAAGCCGATCCCGGGCACCGCCGGCAACGGCTGGCCCAGCGACCACGCCGCCGCCGTCGCCACCTTCACGCTGCGCGCCTGACCCGCGTCCCCTCCCCTTCCGAAAAGGACCGTTTCGTCATGACCGAGTTCAGCCGCCGCTCCTTCGTGGGCGCCTCCGCCGCCGTCGGCGCGGCCGGCGCGGTGGGCTTCACCGCGACCCCCGCGTACGCCGACCCGACACCCGATCCCGCCGCGGACGCCGCCCGTCGGCCGAAGCCCGGCAGTATCAAGGACGTTCGGCACGTGGTGATCCTGATGCAGGAGAACCGCAGCTTCGACCACTACCTCGGCGCCCTCGCCGGCGTGCGCGGCTTCGCCGACCGCCAGGGCCTGGTGTTGCCGAACGGCGACGACGTGTTCCGCCAGCCGCACCCCGGCCGCACCGACGGCGGCTACCTGTTGCCGTATCGGATGGACTCCACCAAGTACAACGCGCAGAACGCCGGCGGCCTCCCGCACGACTGGAGCACCGGCCACACCGCGGTCAACAACGGTGCGCAGAACCGCTGGGTCGCGGCCAAGGGCGAACGCTCGATGGGCTACTTCACCCGCGAGGACATCCCGTACCAGTACGCCCTCGCCGACGCGTTCACGGTCTGCGACGCCTACTTCACCTCGCTCAACGGCCCCACCGACCCGAACCGGCTCTACCTGTGGTCGGGCACCGCCGGACCCGGCCGGGACGGCACCACCGGCCCGTGGACCGACAACACCCCCGTCACCGACAACCCGGTCGCCGACTGGACCACCTACGCCGAGCGGTTGTCCGCAGCCGGGGTGAGCTGGCGCGTCTACCACAACCCGAGCAAGGACGAGCGCTACGGCGACTACGACGACAACGGCCTGTCCTACTTCAAGCAGTTCCACAACTTCCCCAAGGACGACCCGCGTTACATCAACGCGATGACCAAGTGGGACCTGACCGCGTTCGACGCGCACTGCAAGGACGGCACGCTGCCCACCGTCTCCTGGTTGGTCGCGCCCTACCTGTTCAGCGAACACCCGGACGCCGGGCCCAACTACGGCGCGCACTGGGTGAACACCGCGATGCAGTCGATGTTCGCCAACCCCGAGGTGTGGAAGCACACCGTGTTCCTGCTGATGTACGACGAGAACGACGGCTACTTCGACCACGTGGTGCCGCCGATGCCCGAGCCGGGCACCCCCGAGGAGTTCGTCGGCGGCCGGCCGATCGGCCTGGGCTCGCGCGTACCGCTGTGGATCGCCTCGCCCTGGAGCCGCGGCGGTCAGGTCAACTCCCAGGTGGCCGACCACACTTCGGTGCTGCGCTTCCTGGAGACGGTGACCGGGGTGAACGAACCCAACATCTCCGCCTGGCGCCGCGCGGTCTGCGGCGACCTCACCTCGTGCTTCGACTTCACCCGCCCCGACTACACGATTCCGGCGCTGCCGGACACCAACCCCTTGATCGCCAAGGCGGACGCGGCCAAGGCGCTGCCCGGCGTCAAACTGCCGGCGGCGGGCGCCCAGCAGGTGCCCACCCAGGAACCCGGTTACCGCCCGCATCGGCCGCTGCCGTACCGTCCCTGGGGGGATGTCACCGTCGACCGCAAGACCGGCCGGGTGCAGTGCACGCTGGCCAACGAGGGCACGGTGACCTATCACTTCACCGTGTTCCCCAACATCGTGCTCCCGTTCGCGGGCACCCCGTTCACCGTCGCACCGGGCAAGAGCGCGACCTACGTGTGGGACGCGGCCGGCACCGACGGCGTCTACGACTTCAGCGTGCACGGTGCGGACGGCTTCGTCCGGCGCTTCGCCGGCACCGTGGTCCGCGACCCGCAGCGCGACATCGCCGTGCCCTCGGTCCGGGCCACGCTGCACGGTCGGCGGCCCGACGCGGGCCGGGTGGAACTGCGGCTGGGCAACGAGGGTGACACCGACCTGCGGTTCACCATCACGCCGAACGACTTCGGCGGCACGGCCCGGGATCAGTGGGTCGGCGCCCGGGACCGGGACACCGTGACGTGGCCGACCGACGCGCACGGCCGCTACGACGTCACGGTCGCGGCGGCGGACGGGTTCACCCGCCGTTACGCCGGTACGCTCCACCCGTCGAACCGGGACTGATCGGCGGCCGGTCCGCGTCGCCCCGCCGTGCGGAAGCCCGGCGGCGAGGCGACGCGGGCCGCGCTCATTCGGGGTGGCGGCGCCGGATCAGGACGAGGGCGCTGTGCGCCCGCACGGTCCGGACGCCGCCCGCCTTGACCTCCACCTCGTCGGCGCCGTCCGGGTCGGCGGTGTCGACCGCGACGTGCCACACGTCGCCCCCGTCGCGCAGGACCGGGATGCGGACCTCGATGCCCTCGTAGTGGGCGTTGAGCACGAACAGGAACGAGTCGTCGACGATCGGCCCGCCTCGTGCGTCGCGTTCGGAGATGGCGTCCCCGTTGAGGAAGACCACCACCGAGCGGGCGTCGGGGCGGTTCCAGTCCGCCCCGGTCATCTCCGCGCCGTCCGGGCGGAACCACAGCAGGTCGGCCGGGCCGTCGGCGCCGTCGCCGCGGAAGAAGCGCCGGCGGCGCAACACCGGGTGCGCGGCGCGGAGTCGGACCAGGCCGCGGGTGAACTCCAGCAGGTTCCGGCGGGCCGGGTCGGCGGCGGCCCGGGCCCAGTCCATCCACGCGATCTCGTTGTCCTGGCAGTACACGTTGTTGTTGCCCTGCTGGCTGCGGCCGAGTTCGTCGCCGTGCGCGATCATTGGCACACCCTGCGCGACGAACAGCGTGGTGAGCAGGTTGCGTTGGCGGCGCTCGCGCAGCGCGCACACGCTCGGGTCGTCGGTGTCGCCCTCGGCGCCGGAGTTCCACGAGCGGTTGTCGTCGGCGCCGTCGCGGCCCTGTTCGCCGTTGGCCCGGTTGTGCTTGCCGTTGTACGACACCAGGTCGCGCAGGGTGAAGCCGTCGTGTGCGGTGACGAAGTTGACGCCCGCGAGCGGCCTGCGATGCTCGCTCGTGTACAGGTCGGAGGAACCGGTCAGCCGGGCCGCGAACTCGGGCAACACGCCGTCCGTACCGCGCCAGAAGTCGCGTACACAGTCCCGGTACTTGCCGTTCCACTCGCTCCACAGCGGTGGGAAGTTGCCCACCTGGTAGCCGCCTTCGCCCAGATCCCACGGCTCGGCGATCAACTTGACCCGGCTGACCACCGGATCCTGCTGGACCAGGTCGAAGAACGCGGAGAGCCGGTCCACCTCGTGGAACTGCCGGGCCAGGGTGGCCGCCAGATCGAAGCGGAAGCCGTCGACGTGCATCTCGGTGACCCAGTGGCGCAGCGAGTCCATGATCAACTGGAGCACGTTGGGGTGGCGCATCAGCAGGCTGTTCCCGGTGCCGGTGGTGTCGTAGTAGTGCGCCGGATCGTCGTCCACCAGACGGTAGTACGAGGCGTTGTCGATGCCGCGGAAGGACAGGGTCGGGCCCAGTTCGTTGCCCTCGGCGGTGTGGTTGTAGACGACGTCGAGGATGACCTCGATCCCGGCCGCGTGCAGGGCCTTGACCATCGCCTTGAACTCGGTGACCTGTTCGCCTCGGGTCCCGGAGGACGAGTAGGCGTTGTGCGGGGCGAGGAAGCCGATGGTGTTGTAGCCCCAGTAGTTCGACAACCCTCGGTCGAGCAGCGAGCCGTCCTGGACGAACTGGTGTACCGGCATCAACTCGATCGCGGTGACGCCGAGGGTGGTCAGGTGCTCGATCACGGCGGGGTGGGCGAGGCCGGCGTAGGTGCCGCGTCGGTGTTCCGGGACGTCGGGATGGGTGCGGGTCATGCCCTTGACGTGCGCCTCGTAGATCACCGTCTCGTGGTACGGCCGGTTCGGGCTGCGGTCGTCGCCCCAGTCGAAGGTCGAATCGGTCACCACCGACAACATGGTGTGACCCAGGTTGTCCGACGTGTTCTGTTGATCCCGGGCCTCGGGGCGGTAGTCGAGCAGCGACGGGTCGCCGTCGGTGGTGCCGTCGATCGCCCTGGCGTAGGGGTCGATCAGGATCTTCGCGGGGTTGCAACGATGCCCGCGGTCGGGATCGTGCGGTCCGTGGACGCGATACCCGTAGCGTGTGCCCGGACCGACGCCGGGCAGGTACCCGTGCCACACGAAGCCGTCCACCTCGGGCAGCGGCACCCGCCGTTCGGTGCCGTCGTCGTCGATCAGCGCGAGCTCGACACGCTCGGCGACCTCGGAGAACACCGCGAAGTTGGTGCCCGAGCCGTCGAAGGTGGCGCCGAGGGGCTGGGACCTGCCATTCCATGCGTGCATGCAGGGAGATTAGCCGTTCATTTCGGACAAAAATCCCATTAACGGCATGGTGCGACGTCGTGTCTCGTCACCGCTTCGCGAGCACGAGGCGCGGGTCGAGGCGCGGACGTGTCGCGCGCCACCACGCCCCCGAGTCCCACTTCGGTCGTCCGCGCGTGAGCCGGCGGCAGCACAGCCCGATCAATACCGCGCTGAGGTGTCCGATCGCGGTGAAGTCGCGGTGGACGAGCAGCGGTAGGACGACGTACAGGGCCAGGCCCGCGAAGTAGGGCAGGCGCCACGGTCCGACGATCCGGTAGCAGAGCAGCCCCGCGACGGCCATGTATCCGTAGCTGGGGCCGACGTCCAGTTGGAACCGCGTACTTTGCGGCAGGGTGCCGGCGTGGATCTGCGCCAGCACGATCGCCTGGCTGACGAGGGTGGCGCCCACGTGCCCGAGGGCGACCACGGCCAGCCATCGCCGAGTCCCGATCCACCGCTCGGCGACCGCGCACAACACGGTGAACATCACGGTGAACTTGAGCAGATGCATCCCCTGGTCCCACACGGCGCTGGCCACCAACACCCGCAGCGGCGCGACGTCGAGGTTGTGCAGGTTCGTGCTCCGGTGCCGTAGGAAGGTGATGCGCTCGTCGGCGGTCAGCCGCACATACAGATCGGCCGTCGTCACATGGAGGATCAGCAGCCAGAGATAGGTACCGGGAGCCGAAACCAGCCAGTTCCGGACCGCACCGAGGGCTCGCCGGGTCGAATCCGGGCCGGGCAGGGGCAATGGTCTTCCCATCGGGAGTCGGACGTCCGCTCGATACAACCACGAAGACCACCCCCGCGGTGTTCCGGCCCCGACGTGGGCGCGGGCTCGTCCGGCCCTCCGACGCGCCGTTCGGTTCGGCGCCGGCCTCGGGTTCGTCGGCGCGTCGACGCGGATCGATGGGGCGAAACAGGGAAAATATGGGCGAATCAGGAATGCGGGTGCGGGGCGTCGTGTGGCGGTCCGTGCAGGGGTTGCGGCCTGTCGGTCGGTGCGGAGGGAAGCGGCTTGTCCACCTATCTGTTCCGGCTGGGGCAATGGGCGTTTCGGCATCGGCGCCTCGTGTTGGCGGTGTGGCTGGCCGTTGCGGTGGCCGCCGTCGTGCTCGCGACGGTGAGCGGGGGCAAGACCGACGACACGTTCACGATCCCCGGGACCGAGTCGCAGCGTACGACCGACCTGCTGAACGAGAAGCTGCCTGCGCTCGGCGGCGCCCAGACCCAGGTGGTGTTCGCCGCGAAGGGCACGGCCAAGGTCACCGACCAGGGTCCGCAGGCCGGCATCGAGGCGGCCGTCGCCCAGTTGCGGACGGTGCCGCAAGTGGTGTCGGTGTCCGACCCGTTCACCGATCAGGGGGTGGCACCGGACCAGCAGGTCGCGCTCGGCTGGGTGCAGTACTCCGTGCAGCCGGCCGACGTCGAGGACTCCACCCTGGACGCGCTGAAGGACGCGGTGGCACCGGCTCGGCAGGCCGGGGTCGAGGTCGAGTACTCGGGCAGTGTGTACCCGGGCTGGCGGATCACCCCCTCCGAATTGCCGGAGGTCATCGGTCTGGCGATCGCGCTGGTCATCCTGCTGATCACGTTCGGCGCGGTGGTGGCCGCCGGCGTGCCGATCGTCACCGCGATCATCGGTGTGGTGGTCGTCCTGATGGGCGTGACCGCCGTCGCGTCGGTGGTGACCATCGCGTCCGCGTCCACCACGGTGGCGCTGATGCTCGGGTTGTCCTGCGGCATCGACTACGGACTCTTCATCCTGTTCAGACACCGCAACAATCTGATCGGCGGGATGGCCGTCGAGGAGTCCGGGGCCCTGGCCCTGGGCACCGCCGGCAGCTCGGTGGTCTTCGCCGGCCTCACCGTCGTCATCGCCCTGTGCGGGCTGGCCGTCGTGGGCATCCCGTTCCTGACCGTGATGGGCTTGTGCGCCGCCGCGGCGGTGGCGGTCGCGTTGCTGATCGCGCTCACCCTGCTGCCCGCGATCCTGGGCTTCGCCGGACCCAAGGTCGTCTCGTTCATCGACACGCGCCTGCGGCCCGGGCACCACGAGGAGGTTGCGCGGATCACCGCGACCGAACCGGCCCGGACCTTCGGCGCGTCCTGGGCACGTTTCGTGGTGCGCTTCCGGATCCCGATGCTGGTCGTCGGTATCGGCCTGTTGCTCGTGCTGGCGATCCCGGCGACGAGCATGGAACTGGGGCTGCCCAGCGGCGCCTCGCAACCGAAGTCCTCCACCCAACGCAAGGCCTACGACCTGACCGCGGCGAGCTTCGGACCCGGGTTCAACGGGCCCCTCCTGGTGGTCGCCGACGGGCCGGTGAATCAGACCGGTATGCAGAACCTGGTGACCGCGCTCAAACAGCAGCCGGACGTGGCGGCGGCAGGCCCGCTCGCCACGAACGACCAGGTCGCCGTGGTCCGGGTGATTCCCACGACCGGGCCCAACTCCGGCGCCACCGCCGACCTGGTGCACCACATTCGGGACAACCGTGCGGCGATCGAGGCCGGCGTCGGCGCCCCGATCCTGGTCGGCGGCAGTACCGCGTCCAACATCGACGTGTCCGCCAAGCTCTCCGCCGCGCTGCCGGTGTTCCTGATCGTGGTGATCGGGCTGGCGTTCGTGCTGCTCACCCTCGCGTTTCGGACCATCCTGGTGCCGATCACGTCGATCATCGGCTTCCTGCTGTCGGTCGGGGCGGCCTTCGGCGCCCAGGTTGCGATGTTCCAATGGGGCTGGGGCGAGCACATCTTCGGCATCACCCCGACCGAGACGATCAGCTTCCTGCCGATCCTGATGCTCGCGATCATCTTCGGATTGTCCAGCGACTACGAGGTGTTCGTCGTCTCCCGGATCAAGGAGGACTTCACCACCACGGGCGATGCGCGCGGTGCGGTCGCGCGCGGCACCGCACTGTCCGCGCGGGTGGTGACGGCGGCCGCGCTGATCATGTTCGCGATCTTCGTCGCCTTCATGTTCACCGACGATCCGACCATCAAGGCGATCGGCTTCAGCTTCGCGGTCGGTGTCTTCCTGGACGCCTTCGTGGTCCGGCTGACCCTGGTCCCGGCGACGATGGCGATCGTCCGCGCCAAGCTCTGGTACCACCCGCAGTGGTTCGCCAAATACGTCCCCGACCCCGACATCGAGGGCAAGCGCCTGGAGGAACGCCTGGCCGGCGGCGCATCCGCCGCAGGCGGCGGCACCTGATCGGCCGCGCCGCCCGCGCCGGGGGCACCTCGTCGCTCAGTCGGGCGCCGCTCGATCACGTCCCGCCGGAGGCACCCGGTCGTCGCGGATCGCCGCCGGCACGACCGGGTCAGGCGCGCGCGAAGCGGGCGATCCGGTGCTCGATCTCGCGTCGAAACACGAGTGTCCCGATGCGCTCGGCGATCGGTGCCGACCAGCGGGGGTGGCAGGTGAAGTTGTAGCGCCGGACGGCTCGGGCGCGGTTCGGGTCGTTCGGGATCGCGGTGAAGCGCCGGCCGCCGCCCATCCTGGCGAAGAACCACGATCCCTCGACCATCCGCATGCCCACGTTCGTCGGCGGTTGGTACGAGACGTATTCGCTGATCATCCGAAAGCCGGCCCGGTGGACGGTGAGGGTGCGGACGCCCTTGCCCGGCTCGGTCGCGCCGTCCAGGAAGCGTTGGCTGCGGATGAACGGATCCCACCGTCGGCGCACCGCGCCGGTGGTCTGGGAGATCGCGAACGCCGTCGCGGGATCGACCGGGACCTCGACCGACGCTTCCACCAGGGGCATGCGGCCATCCTGTCAGGTCGACCCGGGCGTCAGGTGCCCGCGTCGTGGGCGATCAGGCCCGCCTGGGTGCGGTTGGCGCAGCCGAGTTTGTCGAGCGGTCGGGAGACGTAGCCCTTCACGGTGGCCTCCGACAGGAACAGGCGGGACGCGATCTGTGCGTTGGACCGGCCCTCGCCCGGGCCCGCGAGTACCTCGGCCGCCCGCATCGTCCAGGCGAGCGGACCGGGGTGGGCCGGCCACCAGACCAGGCCCCACAGGGTCGCCGCGGTGTCGAGCGGCGCGAAGAAGAGCGCCAACCGACGTCGAGGGCGACCGGGTGCCGTTGGTCCCATCGACAGTCGGTCACGGCCATACGGTAGGTCGCCTCCATCGGGGTGGGTGCTCCGCCGGCCTTTCGGCCGAGCGGAAACCTACGAAAGTCGTATGTCCTCGCCGAGGACCCGTACTTCGTCGCTTGTGCCGACGACGATCGGCTCTACCGGCCGGCCTGAGCCGCCCGCTGCAATGGATCCATGGAAACCCGACGAGAGTACGCGACCGACACTCCCCGGCCGGGCCACTACGAGATCGACCCGGCCGGCTCCACCATCACGTTTCGGACCAGGCACGTCTTCGGGCTGCTGCCGGTCCGGGGGAGCTTCGCGATCTCGGCCGGGACGATCGACGTCGTGGAGCCACCGGCCGCCTCCCGGGCGCGGGTGGAGATCGACGCGGCGAGTTTCACCTCGCCCAGTGCGGCACGGGACAAGGTGGTGCGTTCGGCCCGCTTCCTGGACGCCGACCGACATCCCACGATCAGCTTCGCCGCCGATCGCTTGGACCGTGACATGCCGACCGGCACACTCACCGTGCGGGGTGTCGCGCGAGCGGTGCCGGTGTCGATAGTGGCGATCGACGTGCTGCCCCGGGCGTTCTCGGTCCGGGCGACCGCCCGCGTCGATCGCACCGCGTTCGGGGTGACCGCCTCGCGCGGCATGGCCGGCCGACATCTCGACCTGGTCGTCGAGATCACCTGCGCGCAGATCCGTTGATCGCCCGTCCGTTCGGCACGGCTTCGGCCGGGATTGCTCCGGGTCGGTCGTCTCTTTTTGCCATGCAGGTGCAACTGATGTGCCCCATCCGGGCGTTGATGAAGATGACGCACCGTTCGGGTTCGTCGGACACCCACAGTCAGGAGAGGTCATGCCCGGTCCCTTGATTCTCGGCCGCAGGGCCCCCGTCCCCACCCGAGCCGCGCCCGCACTGCCCCGGCATCACTACGATCCCGACCTGTGCGTCAACGTCACCCCGGGCGGCACGCTGTTGATCCACGCGGTCGACTCGGGCACCTACACCGGAACCCAGGAGCCCAGGGGATACAAGAAGGATGACTGATCGCGACGCGAGCGTCGTGATCGTGGCCACCGAGGAGGATCTGACCGCCGACATGGTGGCCGCGCACCTCCTCGGCGGCCCCGTGGCCCTGCTCCGCCTGGATCCGGGCCGCATGCGCGAACGCCCGTTGGTCACCGGCCGGTTCGCCGCCGGCCGTTGGCACACCGTGCTGACCTCGGGGCGGGTGTCGGTGACCCTGGACGAGCGCTGTGCGGTCTACTGGCGCAAACCCACCCGGCCGGACGCACTGGCCCGCGCCGAGGAACGCTGGCGCGCGGACGAGAACACCACCGCACTGCTGGGCCTGTTGCGAGCCCACCCGCTGAAGGTGTGGATCGACGATCCCACCGTCGTGGCGGCCTCGCTGCACAAGCCCACCCAACTGGCGACCGCCGCGCGCAACGGATTCACCGTGCCGGACACGCTGTTCACCAGCGATCCGCAGGCGGCTCGCGCGTTCATCGCGGCGCACCGGGACAAGGTCGTGGTCAAGGCGCTCACCCAACGGCACACCACCTTCATCCCGACCACCCGGATCCACCTCTCCGATGATCTGACCGGCATCGCCGGCACCCTGCACTACCTGCAAGCCCTGGTCGAGGATCGACTGTTCGACGCGCGGGTGACCGTCGTGGACGACCGGGTGTTCGCCGCGGCGATCACGACGGACGGCGCGCTCGACTGGCGGGCCGTCCCGCTGGAGGCGGCCCGATACCGGGCGATCGATCCGCCGGCGGAGATCGCCAGGGCCTGCGTCGAGCACGTGCGCGACCTGGGATTGGCGTACGCCGCGCTGGACTTCGTGGTCACCTCGGCCGGCTGGACCTATCTGGAGACCAACTGCGTGGGCGAGTTCGGCTGGATCGAGAGTGCCACCGGCCTGCCCATCTCGGCACAGATCGCCCGCACCCTGTGCGTGGGCCCGGCCCGGCGCGGCACCATCGGAACCTGCGCGTCCGCCAGACTGTGACCATGGATCCGCTGCTCGCCGCCGCGTTGGAGACCCTCGGCATCGCCGACCGGCCACGCCCGCTGACCTCGCATCACACGCATGCCTGGCGGGCCGGAGGGTGGCGGATCAAGACGGCCAGGGGGCCGGCCGACGCCGCGTCGCTGCACCACGAGGCGCGCGTGTTGACCATCCTGCGCGGGCAGGGCCTGTATCCGGTCGGCGGCGCGCACGGGCACGTCGACGACGGCGTGTGGACGGCGGTCGAGTGGCGCCCCGGGGTGACCCTGTGGCGTTGGTGCGAGTCGGCCCGGCGCACCGGCCCCGGCCTCCCGGATCGATTGTTCGTGCTGGCCCGGCAGGCGTTCGCGGCGCTGGCGCGGTTGCATGTGATGGGCTGGCACCACGGGGACATCCAGCCGATGAACATCCTGGTCACCCCGGGGGCCGGGATCGAGTTCATCGACCACGATCTGACCCACCACCCGGATCTGCTCCCGTTGCCGGTCCCCTACCGGGGCGGGATGGACCTGACCACGGCCCCCGAGATCGCCCGGCAACTCCTGGACACCGGCCCCGGACACCACGTGCGCCTCACCGACGCCGCCGAGCTGTACAGCCTGGGCGCCTCGTTCCGGGCGGCGTGGACGGGCCGGGCGCCGGCCACCGACCGGGTGATCGGCGGGCGGATCGGCGCCGCCGACATCCTGGAGGACATCGCCACCGGGCGGCATCGTCCACCACTGGCCGCCGTGCGCCCGTGGTCGGACCCCGCGCTGGAGGCGCTCCTGGAGGCGACGATGTCCCTGGACCCGGCGGACCGGGCGGTGGTGAGCCCGGTGACGACGTAGGCCGGATCCCGGTGGGCCCGCGCCGCCCGACACCGGACGACGCGGCCCGATCCACCGGGATCCGCCGGACCGGGCCAGTCGCGGGTTGCGGCGAATGGTGTACGCCGGGAGGCGGTCACGGCGTGGGTGCCGGGACGGATCACCGACGGTGCCTGTAATGGAGCCCCGGGCTCGGGCACGTCGAGCCGGTGGGCCGAGGTGCCGGACCGGCGAACCAGGAGAGCCGATGCACGAGACGGTGGAATTCGACGAACCCGGGCACGGGCACGATCATGCGGCCGGCGACGGCTCGGGCGGCCGCCGGCTCGAAAGCGACCCGCCCGCGCCCGTCGCGGTCGCGGCGATCACCGACGAGGAACCCGCGATCGGCGGCGACACCGCGTGCACGACCGCGGCGTCCGGGTCGGTGGAGCCGGGTGCCGCGCGCCGTGCGGGGATCCCGCCGGACGTCGCCACGTGCGCGCGCTGTCTGGCCGAGTTGGCCGACCCCACCGATCGTCGCCACCTGCATCCGTTCATCACGTGCGCCGACTGCGGTCCCCGGATCGGCATCGCCACCGCACTGCCCTACGAGCGTGCGCACACCACGATGGCGGACTTCCCGATGTGCGCGGACTGCGCCCGGGAGTACGCCGACCCCGGCGACCGGCGTTTTCGCACACCCTCCCTCTCGTGCCACGCCTGCGGGCCGCGGCTGTCCCTGATCGACGCGCAGGGTGCCCCGATCGGCTTCGGCACCGTGGACGAGGCGCGCCGGATGCTCGCCGACGGGGAGATCCTGGCGGTCAAGGGCATCGGCGGCTATCACCTGCTCTGCGCCGCGGCCGACGAGGAGGCGGTGGCGCGGCTGCGCGAGCGCACCGGGCGGGCGGACGAACCGTTCGCGGTGCTGGCCCGTTCGCTCGGCGAGATCGAGCCGCATGCCGTGATCGGGGGCCTCGAACGCGAGTCGCTCACCGGCGCGACCCGGCCGATCGTGCCGCTGCGGCTCCGCCGGACCGACGAGTCGGCGCTGCCGGAGGCGATCGCCCCGGGGCGTCCCGACCTGGGCTTCATGTTGCCGTACACGCCGGTGCACCATCTGCTGCTGGGACTGGTCGACGATCGGCCCGGGCCGCGGCTGCTCGCGCTCGCCGGTGGCGATGCGCCCGGCGAGCCGATCGTGACCGACGACGCCGAGGCGCCGGCCCGGCTCGCGCCGCTCGCGGACGGCCTGCTCACCCACGATCGGCCGACCGCTCCGCCACCGCCCGTCGGATGAGCCCGGGGCGGCGGCGGGCGCGGCGGTGAGCGATGCCGCGGGATCGCCGGTGCGCCGGCCCCAGGAGGGGGCGAATGCGACCGTCGGGTGCGCGCCTCAGGCCGCCGGCTCCGACAGCGGCTCCGAGACCGGAATCGGCTCCGACGGTACCTCCGACGTCAGCTCCGACATCGGCTCCGGCACTGGAATCAGCTCCGACGTCAGCTCCGACATCGGCTCCGGCACCGGAATCAGCTCCGACATCGGCTCCGGCACCGGCATCGGCCGCGGCCGGCGGGCGGCGGCGATCAGCGCGTCGGCCAGCCGCGCGTCCGTTCCGGCCTCGGGATGCCACTGGACCCCCATCGTGAACGTCTCGCCCGGCAGCTCCACCGCCTCGACGAGGCCGTCCAAGGCCCGCGCACCGGGCACCAGGCCCCGGCCGAGCCGGTCCACCGCCTGGTGGTGGTAGGTCGGCACCTCGTACGCCTCGGTGCCCAGCGAAGCGAACAGCGTGCCGGGAACCGGCGTGACGACGTGCGCCACCATGCGGCCGGGCGGGCCGGTGTGCCCACTGTGGCCGACCACGTCCGGCACGTGCTGGATCAGCGTGCCGCCCAGCACCACGTTGAGCAGTTGCATGCCGCGGCAGATCCCCAGCAGCGGTGTGTTCGAGGCCAGCGCCGCCTCGATCAACGCGCTCTCCCACGCGTCCCGGGCCTCGTCCGGGACACCGGTTCGGGCATGCGGCTCGGCGCCGTAACGGGCGGGCCGTACGTCCGGACCACCCGCGATCACCACGGCGTCCACCCGGGCCACCGCCTCGGCCGCCGCCTCCGGGGCGTCCGGCGGCAACAGCACCGCCAGGCCGCCCGCACGTTGGAAGTGCGTCGGATAGTCGACAGGGAGCAACATCGCCGGTAGCCGCCACACCCCCCAGCGGGCGGTTTCCTCGTGGTAGGTGCTGATACCGATCAGTGGTTTGGTCATACAGGGTCGCTCGGTTCCTCGGGATTGCGGCGGTCAATCATTGGTTCGATACCACACCTTTACTCGACAGGCCGTCGCGGCGCAAGCCTGTGGAGGACGTCCTTCGCGCCGGCGGGTGCGGCCGGCGGCCGGGGCGCCCGGATCAGGCGAGGAAGCCGCGCAGCAGGGCTGCGGTTCCGGCGCAGTGCTCGCGCATCACCTCGGCCGCCGCGTCCGGATCGCCGTCCAGGATCGCCTCGACCAGTGCGGTGTGCTGGTGCTGCGAGTGTTCCAGATTACGTACGAGCAGCGGTATGCAGTCAAGCAGGTCGTTCACCGTGGCCCGTACCGCCGCGTACTGCCCGGCCAGGGACGGCGAGCCGGACAACCGGGCCACGGTCAGATGCAGCAGCGTGTCCCGCCGTCGGTACTCGGCCAGCGGCGCGTCCCGGGTCTGCGCCAGCGCCTCCCGCAACCGCACGGCCTGGGCCCGGTCCAGCCCCTGCGCCGCACACAGCCCGGCCGCACCCACCTCCAGCACCTCGCGAAAGCGCAGCGTGTCCTCCACGTCCACGGTCGCGATCCGGCGGCGCAACTCGGCGGCCGACCCGTCGCCGACCGGCCCCGGGCGCTCGTGCACGAACGTGCCGCCGTAGCGACCCCGGCGGCTCTCCACGATGCCCTGATCGGCCAACACCTTGAGCACCTCGCGCAGGGTCACCCGGCTGACCCCGAGCCGATCGGCCAGATCGCGTTCGGAGGGCAGCCGGTCGCCCTCGGACACCAGGCCCAATCGGATCACCTGGAGGATCTGCTCCAGCGCCTCCTCGAAGCCGTTGCCCACCCGCACCGGCCGCAACAGCGGCGCCAGACCGTCGCTCGGGCCCGGCCCGGATTGCTCGTCCACGATCCCTCCCTCCAGCTCTTCCCAATCAATGGTTCTCCGCCATACCTTATGGCTTCCGGTTGGACCGACAGGAAGCACTCCCTTGGCAGACCGAACGCCCCCGCCGTCCGTCGACGGACTGCGCGCTCGTCGACACCGGCGAAATCGACACGGTGGTCCCGGCGTTCACCGAGCCTGGACGACGCGCTCGCCCACGGCGCCGAGGGCTGCGACCACCTGCTCGCGGCGGACATCCGACATGAACACGGTGGCCGGTTACGCGATGTCGTCCCGGGAACGCGGATACGGTGACTTCGTGATGTGCCCCGACCCGGCCACCGTGCGCCGCACCCCGTGGCATCCCGGCACCGCGCAGCTCGACGCGGACCTGTTGCGGCACGACGGTTCCCCGGTCGCGGCCTCGCCCCGGCAGATTCTGCGGCGCCGACTCGGCCGGCTCGCCGAGTACGGCCGGCCCGCACACGCGGCCACCGAACTCGAGTTCATCCTGTTCAGGGACAAGCACGCGACCGGCTGGGACCGCGCCTACCGCGGCCTGACGCCGGCCAACCGATACAACGTCGAGCACTCGGTGTTGGGCACCGGGCGGGTCGAAGGTCGCCCGGGGGCCGGACGACCGCACGTGTGCGCTGCGGGCCACGCGCACCGCTTCGAGAACCGCCTTCCCGGCGGCGGCGTCAACCCCCACCTCGCGGTCGCCGCGATGATCGCGGCCGGCCTGCACGGGATCGAGCACGAACTCGAACCCGGCGACGCCTACACCGGCGACGCGCCGCACGTGCTCGGCACGCCGGGCGGGGCCGCCGAGCCGTGGGGCTCCTCGACCATCGCCGAACACGCCTTCGGCGCCGAGGTGGTGGCCCACCACCTGCACACGGCGCAGGTCGAACAGGACGCGTACGACACGGCAGTGACCGACCGGGAGCGATTCCGCTCCTTCGAGCGCATGTGAGGATCAAAGCGGTGTCCCAGCAGCACGAACGCCACGACCGACCGGACCCCGACGGGCCGCACCAGCACGACATCCTCGATCCCACCACCGAAGAGGTCATCGCGACCGTCCGGGCGAGTTCGGCGCACGACGTCGACGCGGCGGTGGCCCGGGCGGGCCGCGCCGCCGTGAAGTGGGCGGCGTTCGCGCCCGGCGAGCGGGCCCGCGTGTTGCGCCGCTTCGCCGTCGTCGTGGACGAGCACGTCGAGGAACTCGCCCGACTGGAGGTACGCGAGGCCGGCCACCCGATCGGGAACGCCCGCTGGGAGGCGGGCAACGTACGCGACCTGCTGGACTACGCGGCCGGCGGCGTCGAACGGCTGACCGGCCGGCAGATCCCGGTCGCCGGCGGCCTGGACATCACCTTCCACGAGCCGCTCGGCGTGGTCGCGGTGATCGCGCCCTGGAACTTCCCGATGCCGATCGCCGCGTGGGGTCTGGCCCCCGCGCTCGCGGCCGGCAACGCGGTGATGCTCAAGCCCGCCGAGACCACCCCGCTGAGCGCCCTGCGGCTGGCCGAACTGGGCCTGGTCGCCGGGCTGCCCGAGGGCCTGTTCCAGGTGTTGCCGGGAGCCGGCCCGGTTGCCGGCCGGGCGCTGGTGGAACACCCCGGCGTGGCCAAGGTGGTCTTCACCGGATCCACCGCCGTGGGCCGGGACATCATGGCCAGGTGTGCCGCCGGGGTCAAGCGGGTCACCCTCGAACTGGGCGGCAAGAGCGCGAACATCGTCTTCGCCGACGCGGACATCGAGGCCGCCGCGGCCGCCGCGCCGGGCGCGTTCCTGGACAACACCGGACAGGACTGCTGCGCGCGTACCCGCATCCTGGTGCAGCGCGACGTCTACCACCGCTTCATGGACCTGCTCGAACCGGCGGTGCGGGCCTTCCGGGTCGGCGACCCCGGGGACCCGGACACGCAGATGGGCCCGCTGATCTCCGCCGCGCATCGCGAGCGGGTGCGCTCCTACGTACCGCAGGACGCGCCGGCGGCGATCCGCGGCGAGGCGCCCGCCGGCAAGGGCTTCTGGTATCCGGCGACGGTGCTCACGCCCGAGTCCGCCGAGGATCGCACGGCCGTGGAGGAGATCTTCGGCCCGGTCGCGGTGGTCCTGCCGTTCGACGACGAGGCGGACGCGATCCGGCTGGCCAACGCCACCGCGTACGGCCTGTCCGGGTCGTTGTGGACGCGGGACGTCGGTCGCGCGCTGCGCGTCTCGCGGGCGGTGCGGGCCGGGAACCTGTCCGTCAACTCGCACAGCAGCGTGCGCTATTCGACCCCGTTCGGCGGGTTCGGGCAGTCCGGGCTGGGCCGTGAGCTGGGTCCGGACGCGTTGGCGGCCTTCACCGAGATCAAGAACGTGTTCATCAGCAGCGAGTCCTGTGGTACCGGATCCACCGGCACCGCGTCCACCAGCACCGAGGAGAGTTGAGTGACCGAGCAGACCCCCGTGTGCCGCCGCCTGGTCGGCCGCACCGCCGTCGTCACCGGAGCGGGCAGCGGTATCGGCCTGGCCTCCGCCCGGCGACTGGCCTCCGAAGGCGCGAACGTGGTGTGCGCCGACATCGACGAGGCATCCGGCAAGGCCGCCGCCGACGAGGTCGGCGGGCTCTTCGTGCGGGTCGACATCACCGACGCCGAGCAGGTCGAGGCCCTGTTCAAGACCGCGTTCGACACCTACGGTTCGGTCGACGTCGCGTTCAACAACGCGGGCATCTCGCCGCCCGACGACGACTCGATCCTGACCACCGGCCTGGACGCGTGGCGCCGGGTCCAAGAGGTCAACCTGACCTCGGTGTTCCTGTGTTGCAAGGCCGCGTTGCCGTACATGCGGGAACAGGGCCGGGGCTCGATCATCAATACCGCGTCCTTCGTGGCGGTGATGGGCGCGGCGACCTCGCAGATCTCCTACACCGCGTCCAAGGGCGGTGTGCTCGCGATGTCGCGGGAACTGGGCGTGCAGTTCGCCCGGGAGGGCATCCGGGTCAACGCGCTGTGCCCGGGGCCGGTGAACACCCCGCTGCTCAAGGAGCTGTTCGCCAAGGACCCGGAGCGGGCGGCCCGTCGGCTGGTGCACATCCCGGTCGGCCGATTCGCCGAGCCGGAGGAAATCGCGGCCGCGGTCGCGTTCCTGGCCAGTGACGACTCGTCCTTCGTCAACGCCGCCGAGTTCCTGGTCGACGGCGGCATCGCGGGTGCGTACGTCACCCCGATGTAGCCCGCGCGCGGGAGCC
>NZ_JBHZAV010000080.1:0-42652 GCF_042754445.1 Embleya sp. NPDC059213 | reverse complement strand
GCCCTTTCGTGCACGGTCTCTGCCGCTTGGCGCTGCCGGCCCGGATTCGGCGGGCTCCCACCGCTGCCGACGTCGGGTCGTCAGCGATGTCCGGCCGATGTCCGGGGGCGTCGCGCCGCGTCAGTGGCCACCCGCCCAGGTCCCGCCGACGCTCGGCGGTGCCTGCGGGCGCGGCGGCGGGATGTGTCCGCCGCCGGGCGCTCCGGTACGACCGGGAGTCGGCGACATACCGGGGCTGTCATAGGGCGGAGGCGCGTTCTGCGGCCGGCCGGAGCCGGGGCTGCCGGGGGGCTCTACCTCGCCGCGCCAGGCACCGGTCTCGTGCCCGCGTTCCTCCACGAACACCTTGAAGTGTTCGAGGTCGCCCTTGGTCCTACCACGCACGAAGCCGAGCTTGTCCCCCACCGTCTCGACCAGGCCGTCGGGGTCGAACTCCATCTGGAGCATCACCCTGGTGTGCACGTCGTCGAGCCGATGGAAGGTCACCACACCCGCCTGGTGCGGGCCGTCCACGGTCTTCCACGCGACCCGCTCGTCGGGCCGCTGTTCGGTGATCTCGGCGTCGAACTCCCGGGACACACCGGCGATTCGGGTGACCCAGTGGGTATGTGTCGGATCGATCTGGTCGATCCGCTCGACCCCGCTCATGAAGCTCGGGAACTCGCGGAACTGGGTCCACTGGTTGTACGCGGTGCGGACCGGCACGTCCACGTCGATCGAGTGCTGGACGGTCGTCACGAGCACTTCCTCCTCGTTCTCGGTGTCGGTTCCGGGCTGCGATGCAACAACAGCCAAGTCCTTCACCCAAACGGCTGCCCGAGGCCCCCGGGGGCAAACGTGGTGTCCTTCGGGCCAGGCGCCGCCGGCACCGCACCCCGCGCGCCACACCCCGCACCCCCGGTCACGACACCGCCGTCACAACGCCTTTCCGACGAAGTGCCCCCGCGGCGCATACCGCGGCGCACGGCGCGGCACCTTCACCCCCGACATGCGGATCAACAACGCGGCCCGATGCCGGTGTCCCGGGTAGCCGGCCAGCAATTCGAGCATCCCGGCGTCGTCGACCGCGTGTCCGGCCAGCGCGAAGCCGATCGTCTTGGGCAGATGCAGGTCGCCCACCGACAACGCGTCCGCGTCGCCGTGCGAACGCTGCATCGTCTCGGCGGCCGTCCAGATCCCGATCCCGGGCACCAGTCGCAGCAGCCGCGCCGCCTCGGGGTGGGCCACGCCCGTGGTCGCCTCCAGCCGGCCGGCCACCCGGACCGCCTCGATCACGGTGCGCGAACGGCGCCCGTCCACGCCGGCCCGCGCCCAGTCCCAGGACGGGATCATCGCCCAGGTACGGGCATCGGGCACCACCCGCAGGCCCGTCGGCGCGGGCCCCGGCGCCGCCTCGCCGTACTTGCCCAGCAGCAGCCGATAGGCCCGGCGCGCCTCGATCGTGGTGACCTTCTGCTCCAGGATCGAGGGCACCAACGCGGTCACGACCAGCGTCGTGCGCGGCATCCGCAGGCCCGCGAACCGGCGTTCGGCGTCCCGGACGATCGTGTGCCGGGCGACGAAGGCGTCCGGGTCGTCCTCGGCGCCGAGCAGGGCCGGCAGCGCGTCGAGTTGCCATTCGGCGCCCGGTCCCCACGCGCTCGCCTCGATCTCGCCGGTCGCGGGACGGTCGATCAGCCGCAGCGTGCACGGTCCGTTCGGGGTGCGCGAGGTCCGCCACACCGAGCCGTCGGTGCCCGCGTGGTGGGTGGGGTCGCTGTGGCCGCGGCGCAGTTGACCTACGGTGAGCCGGAGGTCGAGCGGGAAACCGGGACGCCACACACGATGGAGGGCACTGGGGTGCAACGGGCTCTCCTCGCGATCCGGGTTCGGACCGCCACGGTACCTTCCCGGTTTTGCCCCGATGTGCGCAGAGCAGACTTCACCTATGCGGGTGATGGCGTTCGGCACGTATGACACGACCGTCCACCCCCGGGTGGGAATCCTCATCGAGGGCTTGCGGCGCCACGGTATCGAGGTGGTGACCTGCAACGTTCCCCTCGGACACATGGATGCCGGGCCGATGGTCCCACCACCGTCGGCCCATCCGGGGATCCCCCGCCAGCGGATCCGGCACGCGCGGTGCATCGCCGAGCTGGTCGCCAAGGCCCGCCGCGCGCCGCGGCCGGACGTGGTGATCGTCGGCTATCAGGGCCGGCTCGACATCCAGATCGCCCGCCGGTTGTTTCCCGGCATCCCGCTCGTGCTCGACCACCTGGAGAGCGTGGACGACGTGGCCGATCGGCTCGGCCAGGCGGCGCAGGCCGAGCTGCGCAAGGTCGACCGGATCGAGCAGGCCGCGATCGCGGCGGCCCGACTGGTGCTCGTGGACACCGAGGAGCATCGTCGGGTGCTCACCCCGGGGCATCGCGATCGGGCGGTGGTGGTGCCGATCGGGGCGGCACCGGCGTGGTTCGACGCGGGTCGCCCGGGCGCCGATCCGGGCCCGGTGTCGGTCGAGGCGGACTTCCGGCCCGGCGAGGATCTGCGGGTGATCTCGTTCGGGTTGTACTCGCCGGTGCAGGGTGCGCCGGTGATCGGTGCCGCGCTGAGTCGGCTGGAGGGCTATCCGATCGCGGTGACGATGATCGGTCGGGGCCTACAGGCGCAGCGCACTCGGGACCTGGTCGGCCCGGACGCGCCGCGGGTGACCTGGCGGACCTGGGTGCCGGAGGCCGAACTGCCGCATCTGGTCGCGGCGCACGACGTGTGCCTGGGTGTGTTCGGCACCGGCGCCAAGGCGTTGCGGCTGGTGCCGAACAAGGTCTTCCAGGGCGCTGCGGCGGGGTGCGCGGTGCTCACCTCGGACACCGCGCCGCAGCGCCGACTGTTCGGGCCGGCCGGGTTGTTCGTGCCGGCGGGCGATTCGGACGCGTTGGCCGACGCGCTGCGCCGGTTGGCCCAACACCCGGCCGAGGTGGCCCGGTTGCGCGCCGCGACGGTCGCGCTCGCGCGCGAGCGGTTCGTCCCCGAGGCGGTGGTGGCGCCGCTGGTGGAGCGGCTCGGGGAGATCGTCGGCAAGCGGGCCTGAGCGGCCGGCCCCGAAGCCGCGTTCAGCCCACGCGCAGCGCCACGTCGGTGCGGATCGCGGGCAGTTGGTCGTAGAGCGCCTGACCGGGGCACTCGGTGTTGAACGCGTCCCGGTGGCCGGAGATCACGTCGAACGAGTGGGTGCTGCCCTTGGGGTAGCGGCTGCCGCTGTCCGACGAGGTCAGGGTGACCTTGCCCTTGGGGTCGCGGTCGTGCAGGCCGAGTTTCCAGGCCAGCACCCGGGAGATGGAGATCAGCATCGGTGCGGGCGGCGCGGTGGTGGTGTAGGTGCCCATGGCGGCGACGCCCGTGCTGTCGGTGTTGAACCCGAGGGTGTGGGCGCCCAGGACCGGTTTGTCGGTGCCGCCGGCGCGCCCCTCGAAGATCGTGCCGCACTTGTCCACCAGGAAGTTGTAGCCCACGTCGGCCCAGCCGTTGGTCTTCACGTGGTAGCGGTAGATCGACCGGAGCACCTTGGCCGAGTCGCTGCACGGGAAGTCGTTGCCGTCGGCGGTGTGGTGCACGAAGGCGGCCCGAACCGTGTTCGTGTACTTGAACTTCGCGTCCCGCAGCGATTCGTCGGCGCCCCAGTCGCTGCGGGCCACGATCGCCGGTTTGTCGGCGTGGCCCTTGACCGTGCGGCCGTCGGTGAGGTCGGGCAGGGTCGGGCGGGCCGGCATCCGGTCCAGGATCGAGTCGCCGGGGTCGACCAGTTCGGCCCGCAGGTCCTCGGGCGGTGCGCCGGTCAGGACGCCGACGCGCACCTGGACGCCGTTGGATCGGCCCGCCCAGAACGGCTCGGTGCCGCCGCGCCCGCCGCCCTCGGCGTCGCCGGTGCCGTGGCCGCCGGCGTGCAGTTCGTGCCACGGGCTCCACACGCCGCCGGTGCGCGTGCGCACGTGTACCGCGACCCGCTCGCCCGCGCCCGGGTCGGCCCAGGTGACGCCGAGCAACGAGTAAGCGGGGGTGGCGCGTTCGGCCGTCAACACCTCGGTCCGGCCCACGCTCGGCGCGGCGGCGTCCGGTTCCTGTTCGATCCCGGTCAGCGGGAGGGTCACGGTCGAACCGGGGGTGCCGGGTGGCCGGGAGTCGGCCTGCGCGGGCGCTCCGGCGAGCACCGCGGGTACGGCGAGCGCGGCGATCGACAACGCGATTCTGGTGTACACGGGCAGGCCCCTCCGTCGTGGGTCGAGCTCTACCGGTTCCCGCATGGCACTGAATGCCGTACCAAATATGACAATTGCACCCATTTGCGCCATCGATTCATCGAGCTGGGTAGGCTGATCTCATGCCCAGCACCCCGGTCGATCAGTTGCGCACCACGCTCGCCGCCGACTCCGCGCGGCCGTTCACCACCTTCTACGACGACGCCACCGGCGAGCGAGTCGAGCTCTCCGTCGCGACGTTCGACAACTGGGTCGCCAAGACCGCGAACCTGCTGCGCGACGACCTCGCGGTGGAGCCGGGCGCGCGCGTCTCGTTGCTGTTGCCCGTGCACTGGCAGACCCAGGTGTGGCTGCTCGCGGCCTGGTCGCTGGGCCTGGTGGTGAGCTTCGACGGGGATCCCGCCGACGCCGACGTGGTGGTGTCCGGCCCGGACACCCTCGACCGCGCCGCGACCTGCCCGGGCGAGCGGGTCGCCTTGGCGCTGCGGCCGATGGGCGGACGCTTTCCCACGCCGCCGGCCGGCTTCCTGGACTACGCGGCCGAAGTGGCCGGGCACGGCGATCGGTTCGTCGCCGAGGGTCCGGTGCCCGCGGGTGCCGCCGCGTTGGTCGAGGCCGGCCGCGAGTGGACGGCCGGCGAGCTGGCCGAAGCGGGCGAGGCCGCCGCGCGCGAGTGGCGGCTGGTCCCCGGCGATCGCCTGCTCACCTCTTTGAGCTTCGCCCGAACGGGTGGATTGCGGGCGGGCGTTCTCGCGCCGCTGGCCGCGTCCGTACCGGTCGTCGTATGCCGTCACCTGGATGAATCCCTGCTGGAGCGGCGGATCGAGGCCGAGCGGGTCACGCGTGCCGTCACCCGTTCCGCCGAGCAGGCATGACAAGACGGGTCGAGCTGCGCTTTCGTGGCCCAGACCGCCCGTAGTGCCGTGCCCGGCGGTCCCTCAGCAGGCGGGGAGGCGTGGGGTTCATGGATGCGTGGGATCACCTGTACCGGTCCGAGGACGCGGCCGAGCCCGCCGCCGCGCCCGAGGCGCCGCCCCCGACCCCCGAGCCCGGGGCGGCCGCACCGGTCGAATCCGGCGCCGGCCGGGCCGCCGCGCGCCGCGCCCGCAAGAAGCGCAACCGGCGGCGCAAGGTGTTCCTGCCGATCGGCGTCGGCATCTCGCTGATCCTGCTCACCGGCGTATCCGCCGCCTACGTCGCGTACCAGCGGCTCAACGGCAACCTCGAGACCGACGCGGTGGACGGCAAGCTCAACGCCGACCGCCCGGAGGTGGGCGGCAACGGCAAGGGCAAGCCGCTGAATCTGCTGATCATCGGCTCGGACTCACGGGCGGGCGAGAATCGCGCCCTGGGCGGCGGCGGGGACAACGGCGAGCGCTCGGACACCACGTTGTTCGTGCACCTGTCCTCGGACCGCGAGCACGCGGTGGTCATGAGCATCCCGCGCGACCTGCTGGTCACCGTCCCCTCGTGCGTGACCCGGGACGGCGCGCGCTCCGCCGAGCAGCGCGGGGTGATGTTCAATGCGGCCTTCGAACTCGGCGGCGCCGCGTGTACGCGCAACACCGTCGAGAAGATCACCGACATGCGCGTGGACCACCACATCATCGTGGACTTCTCCGGCTTCAAGGGCATGGTCGACGCGGTGGGCGGCGTGGAGATCTGCCTGCCCAGGAACGTGCAGGACCACGAGGGCAACATCTCGTTGTCCGCCGGCCGACGCAAGGTGCACGGCCGGGAGGCACTGGACTACGTCCGACTGCGGCACGACGTCGGGCTCGGCGGGGACGGCAGCGATCTGGGTCGGATCAAGCGGCAACAGGCTTTCGTGGCCTCGCTCGCCAAGCAGATCCGCAGCGGCGACACGCTCTCCAGCCCGTCCCGGCTGTTCGCCCTGGCCGACGCGCTGACCAAGTCGATCCGGGCCGACGAGGGCCTGGACTCGGTGTCGGCCTTGGTCGACCTCGCGCGCGGGATGCGGGACTTGGAGACCCGGGACATCACCTTCGCCCACGTCCCGGTGTACAACCCGCCCGAGGACAACAACCGGGTCGCCCTGATCCAGCCGGACGCCCGGCACCTGTTCGACGCGATCAACCACGACGAGCCCTTGGACGGTCGGCGCAGACCGGACGCGGCGGCGGGCAGGCCGGGTGAGGCGCCGTCGGTCGAGGCCGCGCCCGGCGCGTCCGCCGGGCACGGCCGGCGACCGGGCGGAGCCGCCCCGGCGGCCGGGGTGCACGTCGCCGGCGCCACCGGCACCGGCACGCCGTCCGATTCGGCGAAGGCACCGGTCCGGGCCGACACCCGCAACGCGGATCAGGACATCTGCAAGGCGAACTGACGCTCCATCACCCCATTCGTCCGCAGACGCCCACCTGCACGGCGCCGGATACGGTGGCGCACGGTAGCGTGCTCGCCGATACGCGGGCCGCTCCGGTGTGACGTGCGGCTTCTTCAACCAGTGACCTGCGTCACAGGGGGAAGGGCGCACGCAACTCGGGGAACCGGCAGCACGTCTATCACTAGCAACGGCCGCTCCACGCGCGGTTCGTCGCTCTTGATCGGCGTTGGGCGCCCTGGGGAAAGAAGCAGACACGACGTGAGTGACAGCGAACGGGCCGGCAAGCAGGCCGAACCCGGTCGGGACACGAGCCCGGAAACGGCGCCCGAGGCTTCGACCGAACCCGAGATATCGACTCCGCCGAGCACGGCGGACGAGCCGGGCGCGCAGGCCGAGTCGAGTGCGCCGGCGGTCGGCGAGCCGGCCGAGGCGGGCACGCGAACCGAGCCGGCGCCGGTCGAGGCGGACACGCCGGCCGAGCCTGGCGCACGAGTCGAGCCCAGTGGTGCGCCCGCCGCCACCGAGTCGGGCGCGCCGAACGCGCAGGCCGAGCCGAGTGCGCCCGCCGAGGCGACGCCCGCCGCGGCCGCCACCGAGGAGCCGCTCGCCGCCGCCGTCGCCGCGATGGCCGCCGCCGGCGAGGCCGGGGCGCCGGACCGACTCTCCCGGCGGGATCGACGCAGGCGGGTGTACAAGCGGGTCCTGATCGGCGTCACGGTCACCGTGGCGCTGTGCCTGGTGGCCGGCAGCATCGCGGTCTACGCGATCTACCGCAAGCTCGACGGCAACATCACCACCGAGGACCTGACCGCCAAGCTGGGCCCGGAGCAGGAACGCCCGCAGGTCGTCGCGCACGACGCGACGAACATCCTGCTGATGGGCTCGGACGACCGCAGCGGCGACAACAAGCAGTACGGCGACATCGGCGAGGGCACCAAGCGCTCGGACACCACGATCCTGTTGCACCTGGCCGCCGACCGGAAGAGCTCGGTCGCGGTCAGCATTCCGCGCGACCTGATGGTCGACATCCCCTCGTGCGTGCGCCAGGACGGCAGCAAGTCGCGGGCGTACCGCGACCAGTTCAACCACGCGTTCGAGATCGGCGGCGCGGCCTGCACGATCAAGACCATCGAACAGATGACCAAGGTCCGCGTGGATCACCACATCGTGATCGACTTCTCCGGCTTCAAGGAGATGGTCAACGCGGTGGACGGCGTCGAGGTGTGCCTGAGTCGGCCGATGCGGGACACCGCCGCCAAGCTCGACCTGCCCGCGGGCAAGCACCGACTCGACGGCGAGCAGGCGCTCGGCTACGTCCGCGCCCGCAAGAACGTCGACGACGGCAGCGACACCCAGCGGATGACTCGCCAGCAGCGTTTTCTGGCCGCGCTCGTTAAGAAGGTCAAGGTCGGCGACATGCTGACCCAGCCGTGGAAGTTGTACGACCTCCTCGACGCCGGAACCCGGTCGATCACCGCCGACCCGGGACTGAGCTCGCTTAGGGATCTGATGGACCTGTCCGACAGCGTCAAGGGGATTCCGAACGACAAGTTCGCGTTCCTGACCGTGCCGCGGCAGCCGTATCGGCTCGACCGCGACCGGGACGAACTGGTCCAGCCCCAGGCCGACCGGCTGTTCGACGCGATCCGGCTGGACCGGATCGCGGTCGGCGCGGCCGTGACCGGCAAGGACGACAACGGGTTCGAGAACAACGGCGAGGTGCGGATCGAGCAGTCGGCGACGCCGAAGCCGTCCACCCGCACCACCATCGACGAGGACGGCAACCGGGTCACGGTCACGCCGACCGCGCCGGGTACCGGCGGCACCGGGAAGGGGACCGGCACCCGCTCACCCGCGGGCACCGGAGCCCCGGGCTCGTCGGCTTCCACGGCCGACCCCACATCCACCAGCGGCGGCACCTCGTCGGCCGAGCCGACGTCGGCCGCGGACACGGGCGCGATCGTCACCGTATCGGGACGAACGGCGGAACAGGACGTGTGCGCGGGCTGATTGCATCGATACCGCACAGGGGAGCCGGGTCGCCGCGGATCGGCGGTGACCCGGCACGTTGCCGGAGGGGATTCGTCACATGGGCACGGACGCGGATACGGAGGTCGGGGAGGCTGCGGCACCCGACCGGCGGGGCACGCGCAGAAAGAGCACCGTGAAGAAGCGCCTCAAATGGATCGCGATCTCCGTGGTCGGCATCCTGGTGATCCTGGCCGGCAGCGCGTACGGGTACATCCGGTACCTGAACGGGAAGCTGCACCACAGCCAGATCACCGCCGACAAGAACAACCGACCACCGGCGGCGGCGAAGGACGAGCAGGGCCGAAGTCCGATGAACATCCTGCTGATCGGCAACGACAGCCGGATCGGCGAGGGGCGGCGCTACGGCGCGGAGGGGCACGAGGGGCTCGCCGACGTGGCGATCCTGATGCACCTGTCCGCCGACCGCTCCAACGCCACACTGGTGAACATCCCGCGCGACACGATGGTCGACATCCCGCGCTGCGAGATCGGCAAGGGCAAGGACAAGAAGGTCACCGAGGCCCGGTTCGGCCAGTTCAACGACAGCTTCCGCAGCATCGGCGCGTCCTGCACGGTCGCCACCGTGGACCGCATGCTCCAGGTCCGGATCGACCACTACATCGAGGTCGATTTCAAGGGTGTCCGTGATCTGACCGAAGCGGTCGGCGGGGTGCCGATCTGCCTCGACTCGCCGATCCACGACCCCGTCCTGGGCAACTCGCAAGGCGGTACCGGACTGGAACTCCCGGCCGGCCCGAACACCCTGAGCGGCGACAACGCGCTGCAATTCCTGCGCGCCCGGCACGCGTTCGGAGACGGCAGCGACCTGGCCCGGATCGAGGCGCAGAAGGTCTTCCTGATGTCGCTGGCGCGCGAACTCAAGAGCAACGCGAAACTGAGCAACGTGGACGGCCTGTTCAAGATCGCGAACAGCGCGGTGAGCGCGCTCACGGTCGACAACGACCTGGCCGGCGTGGACAGGCTGATCGATCTGGCCGACGAGATCAAGAAGGTGCCGGAGAAGCGGATGGCGTTCACCACGCTGCCGACCGAGACCTACCGTCCGGCCCCGGACCAGGTCCAGCCCAGGCGGCCCGCGGCGGACGACCTGTGGGCCACCGTCCGGGCCGACCGGCCGTTGACCAAGGGCGACGGCACGACCGATCCGCCGCCCGCGCCGGTGACCACGACGCCGCCTCCGCCGCCGGCCACGATCGCGCCCGGCGACGCGGCCCGGATCAGGGTGACGGTGGACACCGGGACCGCGAAGAAGCGCATCACCCCGACGGTGGAGACCCTCAAGCGGCTGGGTTTCAAGGCCACTTCGGGTACCACGATGCCGGACGGCCGGGAACACGCCAACAGCCGGATCACCTACCCCGACGGCAGTCGGGATCAGGCCAAGGCGATCGCGACCGCGCTGGGCGTGCCGGAGACCGCCCTGGAGGTGGCCAGGCCCGGCGACACCACGATCAAGCTGTTGATCGGGGCGGATCTCCCGGATCCGGGCACCGGCGACCCGACGAGTTCGGCCACCGGTGGCCCCGGCCGTACGCCGGAACCGCCCAAGGCCGCCGACCTGAACCTGGAGACGGCCGACAACACCAAGTGCGCCTCGCCGCGCAAGAAGCAATAGAGCTCACAGGCACGTTCGCAGACACGTTCGAGGGGGTCGCGGTGGGAAGCACACAAATGCGTCCGCCCGTGACCCCCATCGATCGAACAACGATCGACCGATACCGAATCAGGAACGATCGATGAAGGGTTTTATCCCTTTTCCGACGATCCGAGTGTCAGGACTTCGCAGTCTCTGTGACCATGGCGAGATCTCGCCGGTTATGGTGGCTGCTTCCAAACCGACCATCACGTATCACCGTCGGGTTCCGTACGGATGCCTCCGGGACCCCGGTGTCGCCCTTGAGGGACCGAGCACAGCCGGGGGGGCAGTGCGGCGGATACAGCCGGAGGGAATCTCGGCGTGAACAGAGGGAACGGGCCGCACCGTGGCGCGCCCGGGGACAACGATCCCCTGGGCGGCATGGACGACGCGGACGTCGCGGACATGTGGGTGATGAACCCGGACACCGGCAGCTTCGAGCTGCGGGCGCCGGGCGGCCCCGGTGCCGCCGGTGCCGGTGCCGGCAGCGGGTCCGCCGGTGCTCCCGGCAAGGACGACTCCGGTGCCGCGCGGCCGCGCTCGCGGGCGGCGAATCCCGAGGGCCGGCGCCCGTCCGCGGTGGCGGCGGCGTCCGGTCGGGAAGCCGACGAGGACCCACCCCGGCGCCGCGAACGCGCGGGCAACGCCCCCGCCGGACGCGCGGCGACCCGCAGCGGCGCGCGCGGCGAGGGACCGCCGAAGAGCAAGGTCAAGCGGCGGCTCAAGTGGATCGCCATCTCGGTGGTCGGCATCATCGTGGTCCTGGCCGGCAGCGCGTACGGGTACATCAAGTACCTCGACAGCAAAATAACCACCACCGCGAAGAACGCGGGCAGCGAGGGTGTCCCCAAGACCGAGGAGGACGCGTTCGGGCGCAAGCCGCTGAACATCGTGCTGATCGGCAACGACAGCCGTAAGGGCCTCGGCAAGAAGTACGGCGCGGCCGAGCACACCGAGGGCTTGGCCGACGTCACGATCCTGATGCACGTCTCGGCCGACCGCAGCAACGCGACCCTGGTCAGCATCCCGCGCGACACCATGGTGCAGATACCCAAGTGCGTCGTGGACGGCAAGACCTACCCGGCGTCCAACGGCCCGCAGTCGTTCAACGAGAGCCTGGCCAACGGCGGTCCGCCGTGCACGGTGTCCACGGTCGACAAGATGCTCGGGGTCCAGGTGGACCACTACATCATGATCGACTTCACCGGCGTGAAGAAGATGACCGACGCGGTCGACGGCGTGGACATGTGCATCTCGGAGCCGATCAACGACCCGGTGCTGCCCAACCAGCAGGGCGGCACCGACCTCAAGCTGGACGCGGGCGACCAGAACCTCAGCGGCGAGACGGCCCTGAAGTTCCTGCGCGCGCGGCACGCCTTCGGCGACGGCAGCGACCTGGCCCGGATCAAGGCGCAGAAGGCGTTCCTGATGGCGCTCACCCGCAAGCTGAAGAACAGCGCGTCGCTGACCAACGTCGAAGGCATGTTCAAGCTCGCCAACATCGCGGTGGAGTCGCTGACGGTGGACAACGGCCTCGGCGGCGTGGACAAGCTGATCTCGCTGGGCAACCAGTTGAAGAAGGTCCCCGAGAAGCGGATGGCGTTCACCACGCTGCCGATCGAGGAATACCCGCCGATGGCCAAGTCGAAGGTGCAGCCCAAGCAGCCCGAGGCGAACAACCTGATGGCGATGTTGCGCAACGACACGCCCGTCACCAAGGACGACAAGCCCGCGACCGAGCAGCCGGCGACGTCGCCGACCCCCGACGTGCCGAAGATCGACCCGGCCACGGTCAAGGTCGACGTCCGCAACGGCAGCGGCGTCAACAAGCGCGCCAACGAGGTCGCGGCGGACCTGGTCGGACGCAAGTTCGTCGCGGTCCCGTCGGGCAACGCCAGGGACGGCAAGATCCACCCGACGAGCACGATCACCTATCCCAAGGGCCGCCTGGACGCCGCGAAGGCACTGGCCGCCGCGACCGGACTGGGCGACGGCGCGCTGGTCGAGAGCACCTCCACGACGCTGACCCGCTTCGAGGTCCTGATCGGCAAGGACTTCCCCACCACGCCACCGCCGGCGGCGGGGACCCCACCGACCGACCCCCCGAAGAACATCGACCTGGAGACGGCGGACAAGAACGTCTGCGCACCGAAGAAGAACAAGTAGCCACCGCCCACCACGGCCGCCCGTCCCTTCCGAACGAGGAGGGGGCGGGCGGCCGTTGGCGATCACGGGACGGCACCCGGGCCGGGGCGGGCGCTCGCGCGGGAGTGGGCGCCGCGCGGCCGGCCGGGTGGGCGCCGTCGCGGTGACGACGGGCGCGGCACCCGGGGCGCCGTCCGGGTGCCGAGGGCACGGCGCGCGCCAATGCGTTTGACGGCGGTCGCCGAAGCCGGACAGGCTCCCGGTGTGGACAACGCACGGGTGCAACTGCGCCGCCTGGACGAAGACTTGCTGACCGCCCTCCTGGACGCCGCGGTGGCCGACGCCGATCCGACGGAGGTGATGCCTCCCGTACCCGGCCCACCCGGCTGGACCGCCGACCGCCGCGCCGCCTTCCTGGCCTTCCATCACGAATGGGCCGCCACCCCCACCACCTACGCGATCCTGGTCGCCGGCCACGTGGTCGGCGCGGCCCGCCTGCAACCCGCGCCCGAGGCCCCGGACGACGCCCTGGAAACCGGCCTGTGGATCGGCCGCTCCCACCGCGGCCGAGGCGTCGGCCACGCCGTCCTCGCGCTCCTGCGCACCGAGGCGAAATCCCAGGGCGCCACCCGCATCGTGGCCACCACCACCGAAGCCAACACCGCCGCCCGACGCCTCCTCGCCACGGCCGGCGCCGACCTCCGTCCGCGTACGACCCCCACCCCGAACGGCGACACCGTCGAAGCCACCCTCCCCCTGGACTGAGCCACAACCGCCGGCCACTACGGAGCCGGTCGGCGCACCTCCGGGGACGGATCCCCGGAACCCGGCGCGCGTGCTCGGCGCGACGCACGGCCCCGGTCGCCGGTACTGCCCGGTCGTTTCGGCGCACGGCGCATGTCGTGGAGTTGCTCGTGGCGTAGGGAGTTGCTCGCGGAACCTGCGGGACTAGCCGTTCGCCGGTGACGTCAGGGTCAGTTCGCCGTTGTGTTCCGTGTAGATTTCGGCGGTTTTCGGGCAGCGCCAGGTGCTGTCACCGGCCGGGGTCAGGGGGACGCCGGCGCGACCCACCCACTTGACGCGGCGGGCCGGGACGCCGGCCATCAGGGCGTGGTCGGGAACGTCGCGGTGGACCACCGCGCCGGCCGCGATCAGGGCCCATCGGCCGATCGTGACGCCCGCGACGATCACGCTGCGGGCGCCCACCGCGGCTCCCCGGCGGACCGTCACGCCCTGGGCGTCCCAGTCCTGTTCGCCCTTGAGCAGGCCCTCGGGAGTGACCGCACGCGGGTACATGTCGTTGGTCAGCACGACCGCCGGGCCGATGAAGACGCCGTCCTCCAGGACCGCCGGTTCGTAGACCAGCGCATGGTTTTGCACCTTGACGTTCGCGCCGATCCGGACCGCGGGCCCGATGTAGGCGCCCCGGCCGATCACGCAGTTCGCGCCGAGGACCGCATCCTCCCTGATCTGGGCGAGGTGCCACACTCGGGTGCCCTCGCCGATGATCGCCGACTCGTCCACATCCGCGCTCGGGTCGATAGCCACCCCCGAACGCTAGTGCTCACTCGGCCGCCACGCCCAGGAAATCGGCGAGGACGCGGGCCGAGCGCCGCCCGTCGTGATGCTCGGCGACGTACGCCGGGCCGCGCGCGGCCAGTTCGCGGGCCGCCGCCGGTTCTGCGACCACCTCCTCCAGCACCTCGGCCAGCGAGTTCGGGTCCGCGCCGCGGATCGGCAGGTCGGCCGGCAGGTGTTCGGTCGCCGACTCGTGCAGGTAACAGATCGTCAGCCGACCCGCCGCCAGCGCCTGACACGACGTCAGGCCATAGGAACCACACGCGAACTGGTCGAGCACGATGTCGGCATCGGCGAACAGCGCCGGGAGTTCGGCGGCCGGTCGATTCAGGATGCGGCGGTACTCGATCAGACCGATCTCGTGCAGTCGGTACAGGGTCGGTTCGATCCGCGCGGTGCCGTGCAGGAACGGACTGGTCATCACGTGCACCACGACCGGGCGTTCGCGAGCCAGCACCGGCTTTTCGGTCCGCCAGGTCGAAGGATCGAGCGCGGCCGGCAGCCACACCGCGTCCGGCACGTCCGCGATCAGGTCGGGCGTGGCCACGAAGGTCGGTACGTCCAGGCCGCGCAGGATCGGCAACAACCGGTCCACCTTGCCCTGCAACGCGTGGGTCAGTTCGTAACGCGGGTCGAACGGCGAGAACTCCACCCGGGCCCGATGCGCCGCCGGATCGCGTGCCTCCGAGCCGTACAACACCAGCCCGAGCGCGATCCCGGCCGCCCGCAGTTCGGCCAGGTCGGTGTCCACCCACGAGCCGCCGAGCCGGCCGAACGCGGGCATCCCGCCCTCCGCCAACACGTGCGTGTAGCGATCCAGCACCCGGGCCAGCCGCCCCAGCTGCCAGCGGGTGGACAGCCAGTCGTCGGTGGCGATCGCCTGGTCACTGGGATGACCGAGGGTGTTCGCCGAACTGAGCGCGGACGACTCGGCCCGCACCCCCGGCAGGTGTCGCTCGACCGCGCGGGCCCACGCGTGCCCCTGCCCGGCGGTGTTGGTCGGGCCGATCCCCAGCACCGGCGAGGACGTGGGCACCGGCTCGGCGTCGGCCGCGAACGCGCGCACGTACGGCTCGTACGCCTGCGCACAGCGCCGCGCCCACGCCTCCGCGTCCCGTTCGGCCTCCGCGCGGTGGGTGCGCCGGACCGCCTCCAGATCGCGCTGGGCCATGATCCGCCGCAGCCCCTTGAGTACTCCGCCGCCGTCGAGCGCCTCGACCGCGGCCCGCGCGGCGGCCAGCCGGGCGGTGCGTTCCGGGTCGACCGGCACCCGCAGGGAGCGCACCACGCCGGTCTCGGTGACCTCGACCGAGGTGGTCACCGCGACGGTCTCGGCGGGGGTGACCCGCAATACGTAGGCACCCTCGACCGGGTCGTTCGGATACTCCTCACCCACCTCCGTGTGGGTGACGACGAGCCGCCGCAACCGCTCCGGCGGGGTGAAACCGCCATCCTCCGCAGCCTGCCGGGCGTCCGGGATCGCCACTCCCGCGGCCACAGCCGAGTCACTCTCGCTCATCGCCGTCGTCTCCCAAAGGCCGTGCCGACTGTTCACAGACTGTCACCGGGGACGAGCGGTGACCAGGGCGGCCACGTTACTTGGCTTTACCGAAAGCACCCGGTTTCCGGCCGGGAAGACGGCGCGTCGGGCCGAGCGGGCGGCCCGCGACACCCCCGTACACGCACGTCGGCCCGAGTCGCACACACTGGCGACTCGGGCCGACACGGCACTGCACAGGCGGACTAGCCGAGTTCCTCCTCGGCCTGCGCGGTCCCCGCCTCGACCCGATCGGCCAGGCTCTTGGGACTGGTCAGGAAGCCCGCGCCCCAGGATCCGTGCATCGTGGCGAGCACGCCCGGCAGCCGAACCAGCGCGCCCGGGCTCAGGTCGCGGCCCTCCCACGCGGCGCCGGCCAGGATGCCCGCCGCGTACCCGCCCGGCACCAGCCAGCCGACCTTGCGTCCGGACAGGCCCACCACGGTACCGGCGGCCACCGCCGCGAGCGCGGCCGGCGGAGCCAGGTAGCGCAGGTTCACCGAGCCCTGGTGGTGCCGGGAGACGACCCGACGCCACCGGCCGTAGTTGAAGTACTGCTTGGCCAGCGCCTTGGTGGTCGGCCGAGGCCGGTAGGAGACCTCCAGCTCGGGCGAGAACCAGATCAGGTAACCGGCTTCGCGGATCCGGTAGTTCAGCTCCCAGTCCTGGGCCCGCTCGAACTCCTCGTTGTAGCCGCCCAACTCCTCCAACACCTCGCGCCGGAACACGCCGAGGTAGACGGTGTCGGAGGGCCCCGCGCCGCCGCCGGTGTGGAAACGCGCGTTGCCGACGCCCAACTTGGAGGTCATCGCGCGCGCGACGGCCTCCTCGTACGGGGTGGTGCCCTCGGCGTGCATCAGCCCGCCGACGTTGGCCGCACCGGTCTCCGCGAGCAGCCGGACGGCGGTGGAGATGTACCGGGCGGGCAGGATGCCGTGGCCGTCCACCCGCACGATCACGGGGTGCCGCGACGCGCGGATCGCCGCGTTGAGCGCGCTGGGGGTACGACCGGTGGGATTGGGGACGGTACGCACTCGGGAATCGTTGGCGACCAGCCGGGCGGCGATCTCGTCGGTGTCGTCCGTGGACGGTCCGAGCGCGATCACCACTTCGATCTCGCCGGGGTAGTCCTGGGCGAGCACACGACCGACGGCCTCTTCGAGGTGTCGGGACTCGTTGAGCACCGGCATGATCACGGAGACGGGCGGTTTTTCGGGAAGCGGCTCCGCTCGGCGAACCGGAGGTTCGTGGGTGGCGGGCTCGTCGGCAGTGGGATTCATCGCTTCGGAGCGTACTGCGAACGACCCCGACGACCGACATCGACCGAGCGGGAGAGCACCCGGACCCCTCGGCGTGCCGCGGCCGTTCCCGCTCGATCCCGCTTTACGGTGGTTCGACGCGCAGCACCGCAACCGTGGTCGGCCGTACAGGCGTCCTTCGGGTGTACACGGGTACGGATGAACATCCGCACGACGCGCGCCGGGAGGGTGCGCAGCCGACGGCGGGACGAGATCGGTCCGCGAGGAGGGAAACCGCACCCCATGGCGACCACCGGCGGACGACCCTCGGCGAGAATCGCGAACGGCGACCGGAACGGCCGCAATGTCGGCCGCAATTGGTTCGTGTTGATCACCGGCGTGCTGGCGGCGGCGATCCTGGCGACCAGCGGCATCGGCTGGGCCTGGGTCAAGCACTTCGACGGGAAGATCCAGCGGATACAGCCGTTCAAGGGCCTGGACAACCGCCCGGACACCGGATCCGGCAGCGACCTCAACTTCCTGATCGTGGGCTCGGACAACCGTGCCGGCATCTCCAAGGACACCCTCCAGAGGCTGCACGCCGGCGGCGAATCCTGCGACTGCACCGACACGGTGATGATCGTCCACCTCAACGGCAAGCGGGACCGCGCGACCATCACCAGCCTGCCCCGGGACAGTTACGTGGAGTTCCCGGCGCACAAGGACAAGACCACGGGCGAGCAACGCGGTCCCTCCAGAGGCAAGATCAACGCCGCGTACACGCTCGGTGGCCCGCCGTTGACGGTGGCCACCGTGGAGAAGGCGACCGGGATCCGGATCGACCACTACATCGAGGTCAACTTCGTCTCCTTCGTCTCCGTCGTGGACACCCTCGGCGGCATCGAGATGTGCACGCCCAAGCCGCTGCGCGACCCCAAGTCCGGCCTCGACCTGCCTGCGGGCACCAGCAAACTGGACGGCGTCAAGGCCCTGCAGTTCGTCCGCGCCCGGTACATCGCCAGTGATCCGACCGGCGACATCGGCCGTACCCAGCGCCAGCAGAAGTTCATGACGCAGGTGCTCGCCAAGGCGACTTCCTCCGGCACGCTGACCAACCCGATCAAGCTCAAGAACGTGCTGGACGCGGTGCTCGGCTCGATCAAGGTGGACGAGGGCATGAGCCCGCAGTCCTTCCTGGATCTGGGCAGCAAGCTGCGGAACCTGTCCAACTCCGGGGTCACCTACGCCCAGGTGCCGCTCAAGAGCATCGACCACCAGGTCCCGGACTGGGGCTCGACGGTGTTGTGGGACGACGTGAAGGCGGCGGGCCTGTTCAAGGCGATCCGCGAGGACAAGGACCTGATCGCGCCGTCGCCGGACAAGACGAACACGCCGGGCCCGACCAACGCGCCCGCGCCCTCCCCGGTATCGGTCGAGGTGGCGCCCGGCGACATCTCGCTGCAGGTGTACAACGGCGCGCCGAGCACGGGCCTGGGCACACGCGCGCACGAGGAGCTCAAGGGCCTCGGCTTCGCGATGGCCGGCCCGCCGCGGACCTCGACCTCGACCGACGGCGTGCGCACGATCATCCGGTACGACCCCAAGTGGAACCGCTCGGTCAAGACCGTGCAGGCCGCGTTGCCGGGCGCGACCCTGGAGCCGGTCACCGGCCTGGGCCGCACGATCGAGGTGATCGCGGGTTCGTCGTACGCGGGGGCGACTCCGGTGCGCGTCGGTGGGGCGTCCGCCGAGCAGCCGTCCGTCGGCGTCACGCCGAATCCGGCATACTCCGCCAAATCCGGCGACGAGGTCTCATGTAAGAAGTGAGCATCAACTGTGGAACAGATGGTCGATGAGGTCGACATTCGGTTGCCTCGGGGCTGATCGAGTGAAAGCTTCGGTCCCATGAACAATTGGCCGCCGGGATGGGCGGACGGCGACCAGCAGCCGCAGCAACCTCCCCCGGGAACGATTCCGAGCCGCCCCGGCGGCTACCCGCAGCAGGCACCGGGCGGGTATCCGCCACAGGCGCCGAACGCCTATCCGGCGCAGCCGCCCGGTGGGTATCCGCCGGCTCCCCCGAGCCACTCGCCGCACGGCGTGCCGCCGGTACAGCGGCCGCCCGGCGCGGACGCCTATCCGCCGCAGCCGCCGATCGCCGACGCGCACGGCGCGCCGGCGGGGCCACCGCCGCAACGCGGTCCCAGCGGTCCCGAGGGACCCGGCGGTCCCGGCGAGCCGCCCGGCCCGGGGGGTCCCGGTGGCCCCGCCGGCCGGCCGCGGCGTCCGCGCGGTCCGGTCAACTGGAAGAAGCGCATCCTCATCGGGGTCGGCGTCTTCGTCGCGCTGGTGCTGGTCTTCGGCACGGTGACCTACTTCTGGGCCGACTCGAAGATCCAACACGAGGACGTCCTGGACAACTACAAGGGGCGACCCGCCTCGTCCGCGGGCACCACGTGGCTGATCGTCGGCTCGGACAGCCGCGAGGGCCTGGACGCCACCGACCGCAAGAAGCTGCACACCGGCAAGGCCCAGGGCAAGCGCACCGACTCGATGATGCTGCTGCACAAGGGCAAGGGCGGCACCGCGCTGATCAGCCTCCCGCGTGACTCCTACGTGGACATCCCGGCGTTCAGCAAGAACGGCAAGACGGTGAAGGCGCACAAGGACAAGCTCAACGCGGCCTTCGACTCCGGCGGCGCCCCGCTGCTGGCCCGCACCGTGGAGATGGCCACCGGTCTGCGACTCGACCACTACGCGGAGATCGGCTTCGGCGGGTTCAACAACATCGTCAACGCGATGGACGGCGTGGACATCTGCCTCAAGGGGCCGATCAAGGACAAGAAGTCCGGCGCGAACCTGGAGGCCGGCTGCCAGACGCTGGACGGCGCCGAGTCGCTGGCCTTCGTCCGCTCCCGCTACTACGACCCGGCGCGCTCGGACCTGGCCCGGATGGAGAACCAGCAGCAGTTCCTCAGCGCGCTGGCGAAGAAGGCCAAGTCGGCCGGCGTGCTGCTCAACCCGTTCAGCGCCTTCCCGGTGGCCGACGCCTCGCTGAGCGCGGTGACCGTGGACGACGACACCGGCCTGTTCGATCTGTACGACCTGTTCAAGGACATGGGCAGCCTGTCCGGGGGCGACGGGGTCACCACCACGGTGCCGATCTCGAATCCCGGATACAACGTTCAGGGCGTCGGCTCCACCGTGTTGTGGGACGACAAGGGCTCCAAGGCGCTGTTCCAGGCGCTGCGCGACGGGCGGACGGTGGACGCGCCCAAGCGCTGAACCCGGCTCGGCGGGGACCGGCGGTCGGCTCGATGATTCGCCGCCTGTCCCCGCCGTTTCGTACCATCAGCACTCGGCCGGGATGTCGGCCGGCGATCCTGCCCCGAGGTGACGAAGTCCGCATGAACGATGCCGCGATAACCGCCGCTGACCACACCTTCCAGGTCGATCTGCGCGGTCTGGTCGACCTGTTGTCGCACCACCTCTACTCCAGCCCCCGGGTATACCTGCGCGAGCTGCTGCAGAACGGCGTCGACGCGGTCACCGCGCGGCGGGCCGCGGACGCGCAGGCCCCGGCGGCGATCACCATCACGGTGGAGGACGGCGGACTTCGGGTCACGGACACCGGCGTCGGGTTGACCGAGGCCGACGTGCACCGCTTCCTGGCCACCATCGGGCGCAGTTCCAAGCGGGACGCGCTGGAGAGCGCCCGGCGCGACTACCTCGGCCAGTTCGGCATCGGCCTGCTCGCCTGCTTCGTGGTCGCCGACGAGATCACCGTGGTCACCCGCTCGGCCCAGGCGCCGGACGCGCCGCCGGTGGAGTGGAAGGCCGGTTCGGACGGCCGCTACACGGTGCGCACCCTGGCCCACGAGGAACGCGAAGAGCCGGGCACCACGGTGTTCCTGACCCCGCGTCGGGGCAGCGAGTCCTGGTTCGCCGCCGATCGGGTGGTCGAACTCGCCCGTGACTTCGGCGCGTTGCTGCCGTATCCGGTCACCGTCGTGGCCGCCGGCGAGCACACGCCGATCACCGACACGCCGGCGGTCTGGGACCGCCCGTACCCGACACCGGAGCGTCGCCGGGCCGCGCTCACCGCGTATTGCGAGAGCCGACTGGGTTTCACCCCGCTGGACGTGATCGACCTGGACGTGCCGCTCGCGGGGGTGCGCGGCGCGGCGTTCGTGCTGCCGGAGGCGGTCAGTCCGGCGATGCGCGGCAAGCATCGGGTGCATCTCAAGGGCATGTTGCTCACCGAGAACGCCGACGGGCTGCTGCCCGACTGGGCGTTCTTTGTGCGCTGCGTCGTGGACACCGACACGCTGCGGCCCACCGCGTCGCGGGAGAGCCTGTACGACGACGAGTCGCTGGCCGGGGTGCGGGACGCGCTCGGCGGGCATATCCGGGACTGGCTGGCCGAGTTGGCCGCGCACGACCAGCCGCGGCTGGCGCGGTTCCTGAGCGTGCATCACCTGGGTGTGAAGGCACTGGCCCGGCACGACGACGAGTTGTTGCGGCTGGTGCTGCCGTGGTTGCCGTTCGAGACCACCGACGGACGGATCGCGCTGGACGAGTTCGCCCGCCGGCATCCGGTCGTGCACGTGACGCCGACGGTGGAGGAATACCGCCAGGTCGCGCCGATCGCGGCGGCGGCCGGGCTGGGCGTGGTCAACGGCGGCTACACCTACGACCTGGACCTGGTCCACCGGCTCGCCGACATCCGCCCGGGCACCACCGTCACCGAACTCGACCCGGACACCGTCACCGCGCACCTGGACTCGGTCGACCCGACCGCCGAACTGGCCGCGGCGAGCTTCCTCGCGCACGCGCGCGCCGCGCTGGACCCGCTCTCGTGCGACGTGTCGCTGCGCACGTTCCAGCCGGTCACCGTGCCCGCGTTGCTGCTGGACGGGCGGGACGCGCGCGGCGAGCGGGGGCGGGCCGAGGCCGAGCAGGACGCGGCCGGCCGCGGCGACGACCTGTGGTCGGGCATCCTGGGCTCGCTGCGCGGGCAGGGCCCGCGGGCGCAGCTCGTGCTCAACCACCTCAACCCGCTGGTCCGCCGGATCGCCGGCCTCGATGATCCCGAACTGGCCCGGGCCGCGGTCGAAGGACTGTACGGCCAGGCTCTGTTGCTCAGCCACCGACCGCTCACCTCGGCCGAGACCGGCCTGCTCGGCCGATCCTTCCTCGGCCTGCTGGAGCGGGCCGTCCACCAGCCGAACCCCGCCGAATAGGAACCCTTGATGGACATCCGTGACGACGCCGGGTTCTTCGCTGCCCTGGACGCGAACGAGGAACTGCCGTACGGAAAGGCGCGTACCGCCCGCGCCGAGGAACTGGTCGTGGTCGCCGAGCGGATGGGCAGCGACGAGAACCTCGCCTGGGCGCTGCTGCGGCTGATCACCGCGTACAACTACGGCGGCGAGTCGCCGCGCACGCCGGTCCCGCTCTCCCGCCTGCTCAAGTTGTGGGACGAGCACCCCGAGGGCTTCGACGAGCAGTTGACCCATCACCTGTTCTGGGATCTCAAGTGGATCACCAGCTCGCTGCTCGCGGTGCCCGAGGTGCCGCTGCCGGCGATCCGCGGCTACCTGGCCGACATGGAACGCCGCTACCGCACCGCCGGGCACAGCCTGCGGCCGGTTCAGCAGAGCCGGTTCTACCTGGCCCGACACATCGGCGCCGACGCGGAGAGCGGCGAGGCGTTCGAGGCGTGGCTGGCCGCCGATCGTGATCGGCTCGCCGACTGCGACGCGTGCGAACGGCGCGAGCAGGCCCGCTGGTTGATCGCCCGGGGCCGGGACGCGGACGCGCTGGAACTGCTCGCGCCCACCCTGGACGGCGCGTTGACCTGCGCCGAGGAGCCACAGGTCTCGCTGGCCGCGTCGATGTTGCCGCTCGTGCGCGAGGGCGACCCGGATCGGGCCCGGGCGCACCACCTGCGCGGCTACCGGTCGGTGCGCGGCAAGGTGAGCACCTACGCGGCGGTCGCCGAGCACATCGAGTTCTGTGCGCTGACCGGCAACGAGGGCCGCGGGATCGAGATCCTCGCCGAGCATCGGGCCTGGCTGGAGCGTCCGCAGAGCGACCCCTCCGACCACGCCGATTTCCTGGCCGGCGTCGCGGTGTTGCTGCGCCGACTGGTCGCGATCGGCGGGCCGGGGTTGGTGGTCTTCGAGGACACCTCGGCGGGCGCGCTGCGCGACACGGTCGAGCGCGAGTTGTTCGAGATCGCGGCGCGCTTCGACGCGCGCAACGGGAACGACGCGGTGAGTTCGCGGGTGCGGCGCCGGTTGGCGGCGGCGCCGGTGGCGAAGTCGCTGCCCTTGGGCCTGCGTTCGGCGCGGGTGGCCGCGTCGGCGCCGGCCGCGCCGTCCGCAGCGACGGTTTCGGCCACCCACGATGTTTCGGAACTGCTGCTTCGTGCACGGGAGTCGGACACCGCGGGGCATCCACGTTCGGGTGCGGCCTGGCGGGACTACGCGGCGGCGGCGGGTGCTCTGGGGCAGGACGTGGACGCGTTCGCGCTCGCCGCGATCACCGAGGACGAGGGCGTCGACCTGGTCGACGAGGGCGAGTTCGCGGCGGGCATCGCGGCGCTGACCCGGGCCGCGGCCGGCTATCGGGCGGCGGACGCGCCGGGGCGGGCGGTGGGCGCCGAGGTGCGGATCGCGATGGCCCGGTTCCGGGCCGAGGAGGCCGACGCGATCGGACTGTTCGACGCGGCTCGGGCCGAGGCCGAGAAGTTCCTGCCGGACGACGCCGCGCCGCTGGCACTGGTGTTGCACCATCGCGCGATCGTGGCGCTGACCACCGGGTCCGACGACGTGCAGGCGGTCCTGACCGAACTGCACGACCTGGGTCGGGACCACGGACTGGCGCACCGCCGGGCGGCGGCGCTGCATCTGCGTGCGGAGCAGGCGCTCCAGGAGGAGCGCACGATTGACGCCGAAGTCGATCTGAGTGCGGCCATCACACTGTGCCGGGAGGCGGAACGGCCCTGGTCGGCCTGCCGACCGCTGTTCCTGCGCAGCCAGGTGCGGATGCAGGCGGGCGACCCGGCGGCGGCCGAGGCGGACATGCGCGCCGCGCTGGAGACGGCGGCGTTCTACGACGAGCCGCAGTTCCCGGTCGGCCACGCGCTGACCATGCTGGCCAACGCGGTCGGCGCGCAGGAACGGCCGGAGGACGCGCTGCCGTTCGCGTTGGAGGCCGCGCACGTGTTCGACGGCGAGGGTGACGCGGAGATGGCGGCGGCCTGCCGCAGGGGCGCCGTGGGCATGCTGTTCGGCCTGGGTCGGGACGCGGAGGCCGCGGCGATCCTGGAGGAGTTGCTGCCGGACATCGAGGCGCACCACGGCCCCGAACACGCGATGCACGAACGTTGGGCACTGGGCATGTGCCTGCGCCGGCTGGGCGATGCCCGGGACGCGGCCAGGCACCTGTCGATGGCCGCCGAGGCCGCCACGAAGGTCGCCGATCGGGCGACCCAGGCGGAGATCGCAGTGGCGGCGGCACACGCGCTGGACGACGCGGGGATGGCCGCGCAGGCACAGGCCGCGTTCGGCCGGGCGATCGAACTCCTGCGCGCGGAGGGCGACGTGCGCGAGACGGTGCGGGCGCTGCGGGCGAAGGCGTGGAGCATCGCGGGCAGCACCGATCGGGAGGACCCGTCGGGGGTGGACCGGGCCCTGGCGCTGTTCGGCGAGGCGCTGCGGGAGCTGGCGGGGGTCGAGCCGGGCGCGGGCGCGGATGTGTCCGCGGATGCGGACGACGACGCGGCGGCGATGGTCGCGATCGAGACGGCCGGCACGCAGCACCAGCTCGCCCACCTGCTGGCGCGCGCCGACCGGCTGCACCCGGCGTTGACCGCGGCCGACCGGGCCGCGGCGGCGTATGTGCCGCTGTTGCCGCAGGAGCGCGACGGGTATCTGGACGCGGTGCAACTGGGCGCGCGAATAGAGGCGTTCGGCCTGGAGCAGCGGCCGGCGGCGGTGGCTCGACTGGAGGCGGCGCTGAAGGTGTGCGCGGCGAACGAGGTGGCCGACGTCGGCGAACTCACCGACCTGCGTTACGAGGTGGCGAAGAACCGGAAGGACTGAGCGGAACCGGCGCCGCCGACGCCCTCGTCTTTCCTCGGAACGATCACGGTCGGCCGATGGGAGCACGAGAGATGACGGATCGGCCGGCGGACGCGGGGCCCATACCGAATCGGCGCGGCACCGAGCTGACGATGCTCGGCTTCGCGGTGCTGGTGACCGTACTGGCCTATGCCAACGTCGGGCTGGCGGGCGACGGTTCGTTACCCGCGGGCATGGTGGGCTACAGCCTGGGCATCGGTGCGCCGGCCCTGCTCGGGCACCTGGCGATCCGCCGGTTCGCGCCGTACGCCGACCCGCTCCTGCTGCCGCTGGCCACGTTGTTGAACGGCATCGGCATGGTGCTGATCTACCGCATCGGGCTCGATCCGGTACGCGGCCAGAAGAAGGCGTTGCAGACCGCGTCGACCCAGCTCGTGTGGTCGGCGATGGGCATCGCGCTGTTCCTCGGCATCGTCGTGCTGCTCCGGGATCACCGTGTGCTCCAGCGCTACACCTACACCGCGATGGCCCTGTCGCTGGTGCTGCTCGTGTCGCCGATCCCGTTCCCGGCGGTGAACGGGGCCAAGATCTGGGTCGCGCTCGGCCCGTTCTCGTTGCAGCCCGGCGAGTTCACCAAGATCGTGCTCACCGTCTTCTTCGCGGGTTATCTGATGGCCAAACGCGACGCGCTCGCGCTGGCCGGCCGGACGGTGCTGGGGTTGCCGCTGCCGCGGGGTCGCGACCTGGGGCCGATCCTGGCCGCGTGGTTGCTGAGCCTGCTGATCCTGGTGTTCGAGCGGGACCTGGGCACCTCGCTGCTGTTCTTCGGGGTGTTCGTCGTACTCCTCTACATCGCGACCGAGCGCACGAGTTGGCTGGTGTTCGGGCTCGTCCTGTCGGCGACCGGCGCGGTGCTGGTCGGTTCGGTGGAACCGCACGTCAAGAGCCGGGTACACGCCTGGCTCGACCCGATGTACTACTACGACCTGCCCAAGCCCGGCCTCACCGACTCCGACCAGGCCGCCCAGGCGCTCTTCGGGTTCGGCAGTGGCGGCATGCTCGGCACCGGCCTCAACCAGGGCCACCCCGGTGAGATCGGCTTCGCCGCCAACAGCGACTTCATCCTGACCTCGGTCGGCGAGGAACTGGGCCTGGCCGGGATGATGGCGATCTTCATGGTGTACGCGCTGCTGATCGAACGCGGCCTGCGCACCGCGTTGGCGGCGCGCGACCCGTTCGGCAAGCTGCTCGCCGCGGGGCTGGCGGTCGTCATGGCGCTCCAGGTCTTCGTGGTCGCCGGCGGCGTCATCGGCCTGATCCCGCTGACCGGCATGACGATGCCGTTCCTGGCCCAGGGCGGCTCGTCGGTGATCACCAACTGGGGGCTGGTCGCGGTCCTGATCGTGATCAGCCACGCGGCCCGCCGCCCCCTGTCGGCGGTGGCCGCGGGCGAGATCTCCCCGACGCAGAACAGCAGGGGCGGCGGTCGGCACAGCGCCCGGACCGAACCCGCCCCCCGCGCACCCGCGGACGGCCCGGAACGGGACACCTCGGCCGGCACCCAAGCCGTTCGACCCCCTTCGGGCGCCGCGGCGTGAGCGCGGCGAGGAGCCCGAAGGGGGAGTGAACGCGGATCCTAGGCCCGCTGGATCACCACGTCGTGGTCGTCGACCGCGAGGATGGCGGGCAGCACCGGGACCACGCCCTCGCCGTCCTCGAGTTCGAGCAGCGTGGCATCACCGTGCGCGGCGCCGGGGACGAAGCCGATGGCGGACTTCTCGCTGTTGCGCCAGGCGTGGGCCCGACCGTCGCAGGTGGCGATGCTGCCGCCGACCGCGGTGTGGTGGCCGGCCTGGCCGACACCGCCGCCGACCAGCACGACCCCGGCATGGCCCGCGGAGCACTGGTAGGTACCGGAGAGGGTGATCGTGCCATCGGCCGCCACCCACACGGTCGAATCGAGCAAAACCCGGTCGCCCCCGACGTGTACGCTCTCGGCCGCCCGAGCAGCGACGGGAGCGAGAGCGAGCAGCAGACCGGCAATGCCGGCGGACAGGGCAGCGGCCGCACGGCCGACAGTGATCATCATGCCGTCGCCAACGACCCGGGACCCCAAAGGTTGCGCCCGAGCGTACGACCGAGCGAACCCGCAACAGCCGTCGTCGTCAAGGCACCACGAGATCCAGCCCGACTCACGAGCAGGCCCGACTTCCCGGCCCACGCTCCCGCCCCGGAAGCCGCTCCCCGCGACCGGCGAACCCACCTCCCCGCCCCGGCCGACCGCATCGAATCCGGCCCGGCCCACGACCGAAGGACTCCGCGCATGCACTCGGCCGCCCATCCCTCGGGAACCGACACGACCGACCGCGTCCCCGGGGCACACTGGTGGATGGCAACCGGACCGCGCGGACAAGGAGGCGTCATGGCCCAGCACGTATTCAGGACACACATAGCGGGCCGAGAGGTCGCCTTGCCCGGCACGATCGCCGACATCCGCGAGGCCCTCCCGGAGACGGATCGCGCCGACTTCGTGCGGGAGATCGAGTCCGCCTCGGCGGACGAACTCTTCGGCCTGATGGCCAGTTGGGCATTGCGCACGCCCGAAGCACACGACCCGGACGAGGATGCCTTGGTCGAACGACTGAAGACCGGCGACATGACCGGAATGACGTACGCCGACGAGTTGGACGACGCGTACCGGAGCACCGGATGAGCTACCGCATCGCCTACGCCCCGGACGCCGAAGTCGAACGCACACATCTGTCACCGGAGCGCCGCAAACGCTTCGACTCCGGCATGACCGCCATGGCGTCCGCCCCCTACGCGCACGGCTCGGCCGTGGGCGGCGACCGGGACCGCCGCGAGACAACCGTGTCCGGCGTCGCGTTCATCCGCTACATCGTCAGCGCCACCGTCGTCACGGTGACCGTGGTCAAGCTCGTCCCCGCCCCCTGACCTCGAACACCGGGTCCGACGGCATCGACCCGTGGCCTTCCGCGCGTGGCGATCCCCCGGCCGAAACGCCCCGGCCGGGGGATCGCCATGCGCTCGGCGTCGCTACTTCGGCAGGTTCCTCGCCATCACGATCCGCTGGACTTGATTCGTTCCCTCGTAGATCTGGGTGATCTTGGCGTCGCGCATCATCCGCTCCAGCGGGTAGTCGCGCGTGTAGCCGTAGCCGCCGAGGAGTTGCACCGCGTCGACGGTGATCTCCATCGCCGCGTCGGAGGCGAAGCACTTGGCCGCGGCGCCGTGGAAGGTCAGGTCCGCGTCGCCGCGCTCGGACTTGGCCGCCGCCGCGTAGGTGAGCTGCCGGGCCGCCTCCAGCTTCATCGCCATGTCCGCGAGCATGAACTGGATGCCCTGGAAGTCGGCGATCGGCTTGCCGAACTGCTTGCGCTCCCGCACGTAGCCCTTCGCGTAGTCGAGCGCGCCCTGGGCTATGCCCAGCGCCTGCGCCGCGATGGTCACGCGCGTGTGGTCGAGCGTCTTCATCGCCGTGGCGAAGCCGGTGCCCTCCGCGCCGATGATCCGGTCGGCCGGGATCCGTACGTTGTCGAGGTAGACCTCGCGCGTCGGCGAGCCCTTGATGCCGAGCTTCTTCTCCGGCGCACCGAACGAGACACCCTCGTCCGACATCTCCACCACGAAGGCCGAGATGCCCTTGCTGCGCTTGTCCGGGTCGGTCACGGCCATCACCGTGTAGAACTCGGACACGCCCGCGTTGGTGATCCAGCGCTTGACGCCGTTGAGCACCCACGAGTCGCCGTCGCGCACCGCGCGGGTCTTCATCGCGGCGGCGTCCGAACCGGCCTCGGGCTCGGACAGGCAGTACGAGAACATCCCGTCACCACGCGCGACCGCGCCCAGGTAGCGCCGCTTGAGGTCCTCGGAGCCGGACAGGATCAAGGGCATGGTGCCGAGCTTGTTCACCGCCGGGATCAGCGACGAGGACGCGCACACCCGGGCTATCTCCTCGATCACGATCACGGTGGCCAGTGCGTCGGCGCCCGCGCCGCCGTACTCCTCCGGGATGTGCACCGCATGGAGATCGTTGGCGCCGAGCGCGTCCAGCGCTTCCTGTGGGAAGCGGGACTGCTCGTCGACCTCGGCGGCGAACGGGGCGATCTTCGCCTCCGCGAGGGCGCGAACCGACTCGCGGAGCATGTCGTGCTCCTCGGAGACGCGGAAGAGGTCGAAGTCTTTTCGTCCGGCCACGGGTGCCTGCCTCTCGGCTCAAGAGTTGACGCATGAAGAGTTGACACGTGCAGGGTACGTAGCTGTAAGGCTGACGCATTTTATTACCGCTCAGTAACCAGCACTGGCATCCACCCTAATTCAGCCGGGCCCCGATTCGAGCCCGGGGCGGCACGGTCGCGGTTCCCCGACGGCGCCACAACGGGGCCGGATACGATCCATGAGGCCGTATCCGGCTGTATCCCGCCCTACGACGAAGAAGTCAGGTGACGTACGTGGCACCCCGCATCACGGTCATCGGTACCGGCTACCTGGGCGCCACGCACGCGGCGTGCATGGCCGAGCTGGGCTTCGAGGTCCTCGGGATGGACGTGGATCCCGACAAGGTGGCCACCCTCGCGAGCGGCCGGACGCCGTTCTGGGAGCCCGAACTCGAAGAGCTGATGGCCCCGCACGTGGCATCGGGACGGCTTCGCTTCACCACCGACATCGCCGAGCTGGCCGAGTTCGGCGACGTGCACTTCGTGTGCGTGAACACGCCGCAGCGCAAGGGCGAGTTCGCCGCCGACGTGTCCTACGTGGACGCGGCCGTGGACGCGCTCGCCCCGCTGCTGCGCCGCCCGTGCCTGGTCGTCGGCAAGTCCACCGTCCCGGTCGGCACCGCCGAACGGCTGACCACCCGGATCGCCGAGCTGGCACCGGTGGGCGCCGAGGCCGAGCTGGCCTGGAATCCCGAGTTCCTGCGCGAGGGCTTCGCCGTCCAGGACACCCTGCACCCGGACCGGCTGGTGATCGGCGTGCGCTCGCAGCGGGCCGAGGACGCCCTGCGCGAGGTCTACGCGACCCTGCTCGCCGAGGGTGTCCCGCTCGTGGTGACCGACTTCGCCACCTCCGAGCTGGTCAAGACCGCCGCCAACTCGTTCCTGGCCACCAAGATCTCGTTCATCAACGCGATGGCCGAGGTCTGCGAGGCGGCCGGCGCCGACGTCGAGCAGTTGTCCCAGGCGCTCGCCTTCGACCCGCGGATCAACGGCCGCTTCCTCAAGGCCGGCCTCGGCTTCGGCGGTGGCTGCCTGCCCAAGGACATCCGCGCGTTCATGGCCCGAGCGGGTGAACTGGGCGCCGATCAGGCGCTCACCTTCCTGCGCGAGGTGGACGCGATCAACATGCGCCGCCGGTTCCGGATGGTCGACCTGGCCCGCGAACAGTGCGACGGCAGCTTCCTGGGCCGCCGGGTCGCCGTCTTCGGGGCCGCCTTCAAGCCGAACTCGGACGACATCCGCGACTCGCCCGCGCTCAACGTCGCCGCCCAGGTGCAACTCCAGGGCGGCGAGGTGACCGTGTACGACCCCAAGGCGATGGACAACGCGCGAAAGATGTACCCGGGCCTGACCTACGCGGACACCGCCTTCGACGCGGCCCGCGGCGCGCACGTGGTGCTGCACCTGACCGAGTGGCCGGAGTTTCGCGAGATGGACCCGGCCGTACTGGGCGAGATCGTCGCGGAACGGCGCGTACTCGACGGGCGCAACGCCCTCGACCCGGTGCGCTGGCGCGGCGCAGGATGGACGTACCGGGCACTCGGTCGCCCCTGAGTAGCCGGCCCGCCCCGGGGGCACACTCACCCGGCCGACGGGCGTCGCGCCGTCCGTCGCTCGGGGGGCACCGCGAGCAGCGAGACAAGACTGCGAGGTCATCAGCATGCCGTACGGCGACGAGCCCACCATCCGACGGATCCTCGACACGAACACCTGGGCGGTGGTGGGCCTCAGCACCAACTCCCACCGCGCCGCGTATGGAGTAGCCGCGTTCCTCCGCCAGTGGGGAAAGCGCGTCGTGCCCGTGCACCCCAAGGCCGAGACCGTGCACGGCGAGCCGGGCTACGCCACGCTCGCCGAGATCCCGTTCCCGGTGGACGTGGTCGACGTGTTCGTCAACTCGGACCAGGCAGGCGAGATCGCCGACCAGGCGGTGAAGATCGGCGCGATGGCGGTCTGGTTCCAGTTGGACGTGATCGACGAGCGGGCCTACCAGCGGGTCCGGGACGCGGGCCTGGACATGGTGATGGACCGCTGTTCGGCGGTGGAGCTCCAGCGCATCACCATGACGGGCGCGGGCCGGGCCTGAGCCCGGCGGCCGGGGCCCGAGCACCCGATCGGGCCCCGCCCGGACACGCTAGGAACCGATTCGCTCGCGCAGCTTGCGCCCCTTCTCGGTCGCCTGCGCCTTCAGCTCGACCTGGAACGCGGTCATGCGTTCGAGCAGCACCGGATCGTGCGCCGCCAGCATCCGCACCGCGAGCAGCCCGGCGTTGCGCGCGCCGCCGATCGAGACGGTGGCCACCGGCACGCCGGCCGGCATCTGCACGATCGACAACAACGAGTCCATGCCGTCCAGGTACTTCAGCGGCACCGGTACGCCGATCACCGGCAGCGGGGTGACCGAGGCCAGCATCCCGGGCAGGTGCGCGGCGCCACCCGCGCCCGCGATGATCGCCTTGAGCCCACGTTCGGCCGCGTTCGTGCCGTACTCGATCATCTCCTGCGGCATCCGGTGCGCGGAGACCACGTCGGCCTCGTAGGCGATCCCGAATTCGTCCATGACCTGCGCGGCGAGTTCCATCACCGGCCAGTCCGAGTCGGATCCCATGACGATGCCGACGACGGGCTGCGTGCTCATTCGGTGATGTCCCCTCGGAGATAGTCGGCGGCGTGCCGGGCGCGCTCGCGCACGTCGTCCAGATCGTCGCCGCACACGGTCACGTGCCCGACCTTGCGACCGGGCTTCACGTCCTTGCCGTACATGTGCACCTTGACCCCGGGGTCGCGGGCCATCACGTGCAGGTACGGACGGTACATGTCGGGATAGTCGCCGCCGAGCACGTTGACCATCACGGTCCACGGCGCCCGCGCGCGCGGGTCGCCCAGCGGCAGGTCGAGCACCGCGCGCAGGTGGTTCTCGAACTGCGAGGTGACCGCGCCGTCGATGCTCCAGTGCCCGCTGTTGTGCGGGCGCATGGCCAGCTCGTTGACCAGGATCCGGCCGTCGGGCGTCTCGAACAGTTCGACCGCGAGGTGCCCGGTGACATCCAGCTCGCCCGCGATCGACAGCGCGATCCGCTGCGCGCGGACCGCGAGCTCCTCGGTCAGGTTCGGCGCGGGTGCGATCACCTCGCGACACACGCCGTCCACCTGGATCGACTCGACCACCGGATAGGCCACCGCCTGCCCGTGCGGCGAGCGCACCACGCAGGCCGCCAGTTCGCGGGTGAAGTCGACCTTCTCCTCGGCGAGCACCGGCACCCCGGCCGCGAACGGCACGGCGGCCTCCGCCTCGCCGCGCACGATCCACACGCCCTTGCCGTCGTAGCCGCCGCGGGTGGTCTTGAGCACCACCGGCCAGCCGCCGACCTCGGCCGCGAACGCCGTCACGTCCGCCGGATCGGTCACGATCCGATTGCGCGGGCACGGGACGCCGATCTCGGCCAGCCTGGCCCGCATCACGCCCTTGTCCTGGGCGTGCACGAGGGCCCGCGGGCTCGGCCGCACGGCGACGCCGTCGGCTTCCAGGGCCTCCAGCAGCGCGGTGGGGACCTGTTCGTGGTCGAAGGTGACCACGTCACAGCCCTGCGCGAAGCGGCGCAGGTCGGCGAGATCGTCCTCGCTGCCGAGCACGACGTCGCCCACGACCTGGGCCGCGGATTCGGACGGGGATGCGGCGAACACGCGAAAGCGGGCGCCGAGCGGGATTGCGGCCTGGTGCGTCATGCGGGCGAGCTGGCCGCCGCCGACCATGCCGACGACTGGGAACGTCACGGGGGAAGGGTACCGACCCGAGACACGCGGTCGTGGCGGCGGGGATCGCGGGCAGGCTTCGGACGAGCCGGGCCCGCCGAAACGACGTGTGCCACACGGGACGGGAGATGTTCCGGTAAAGAGTCTGCAACAGGAGGGAGACCGTGCACCGATGCCGAGCAGCCACGACGGCTACCCTCGTCGGGTGAGTGGTCATGCCCGTAGCCCCCGTGGTGCCCAAGGAGCGTCCGTGCCTTCGCCTGTCGGCGCCCCCACCGACCCGTCCGTCGGACCGCCGCCCGGCCGGATGGCGCGCCTGCGTTCGGAGGTCACCCGGTTCCTGGTCGCGGGCGGACTCGCCTACGCGGTGGACGTGCTCGTCTTCAACCTCGGCCTCTCGCTCGGCATGGGCGGGGTCGCGGCGAAGATCGTCTCCTCGATCCCGGCGACCATCGTGGCCTACATCGGCAACCGGTACTGGACCTACCGGCATCGGGACCGCACCGGCGTCGGTCGCGAGTACACCCTCTTCTTCGTGTTCAGCGCCATCGCCGCGGGCATCCAGGCGTCGAGCGTGTTCGTCTCGCACAACCTGATGGGCTACGAGAGCAAGCTCGCCGACAACATCTCGGCGAACATCGTCGGCATGGCTCTCGGCACGCTGTTCCGCTTCTGGGCATTCCGTACGTGGGTGTTCAAGCACAAACGACCCGGCACCCTCCCGGTCGTCGAAGGTGGCATGTCGTGAAGGCGCTCCGGAATTGGTACGACCGAGTCGGACACCTGCTGCACGAGACGCTGAAGTTCGGCGCCGTCGGCGGATTCGGCGTGGTCGTCAACGTGATCGTGTTCAACATCTGCCGTAACCACCTGGGCCTGGCCTCGGTGCGCTCGTCGGTGATCTCGACCGCGCTCGCGATCATGGTGAACTATCTCGGCAACCGCTATTGGGCCTTCCGACACCGGACGTCCGAGGACAGTCGACGCGAGTTCGTGCTGTTCATGGCGTTCAGCGGGGTCGGGATGGCGATCGAGGCGGGCACCGTGGCCATCTCGCACTACTGGCTCGGCCACCCCTCGCTGCTCGCGGACAACGTCGCCAAGTACGCCGTCGGGCTGCCCCTGGGCACGCTGTTCCGCTTCTGGTCCTACCGCACCTGGGTCTTCACCGGCACCCACGAGGTCGACCGCAAGCCGGTCCGGGTCGTCGCACCGCCGGTCGGCGAGGACGCCGAACCCGACGAGCCGATAGCCTCCGGCGCAGCCCACCTGGACACCGAGGCCGCCCGCCTGGTCGAGGACGAAAGCGAAACGTCCCGGGCCTGAGCGCTCGCCCCGCCCGCTCAGCCGGGCGGTTCCTCCGGATGTGCCGCCAGGAACACCGCGAACACCGGCGGGCGCTGCTGGAGCAGTTCCAGTCGGCCGCCGTCCGCCTCGGCCAGGTCGCGGGCGACCGCGAGGCCCAGGCCGGTCGAGTTGTGGCCGCTGACCGCCCGCTCGAACACCCGCGCACCCAGCTCGTCGGGCACGCCGGTGCCCTCGTCCTCGACCTCGACCACCACCGACGTGCCGGTCGTCCGGGTACGGATGTTCACCCCGCCGGCACCGTGCATGAGGGTGTTCTCGACCAGCGTGGCAAGCACCTGGGACAGCGCGCCCGGGGTGGCCACGGCGGTCAGCCCGCGCTCCCCCTCGACTCGGATACTGCGTCCGGCCTCGCGGAAGTTGGGTCGCCATTCGTCGATCTGCTGCTGGATCACGTCGTCCACCCGGACGGTGACCGCGGACATGTTGCGCGGATCGCGCCCGCCGCTGCCGCGCCGACTGCTGGTCAACAGCCGCTGCACCACGTCGGTGAGCCGCTCGACCTGGGACAGCGCGATCGCGGCCTCCTCCTTGACGATCTCCGGGTCCTCGGTCGCGATGATCTCCTCCAGCCGCATGGACAGCGCGGTGAGCGGAGTGCGGAGCTGGTGGGAGGCGTCCGCGGCGAGCCGGCGCTCGGCGGTGAGCATCCGCGCGATCCGCTCGGCGCTCTGGTCCAGCACCTCGGCGACCCGATCCAGCTCGGGCACGCCGTACCGGCGGTGTCGGGGGCGCGGGTCGCCCGAGCCGAGGCGTTCGGCGGTCTCGGCCAGGTCGGTCAGCGGGCGGGCGAGCCGGCGGGCCTGCCACACCGCGAGGGCGGCGGCCGCGGCGACGGCGAGCAGCGCGACGCCGAGGATCAGCAGAAGGGATTCGCGGATCTTGCCGGTGACCCGCTCGCGCGGTTCGCCGACGGTGACCGAGTCGCCCATCTCGCCGGGCATCTCCTTCTCGAAGACCCGGCCGCTCGGCTTGTCGCCGATCACCAGTGGGGGCTCCCCCTGCAGCCGCACGATCGCGTAGCGATGCGGTTCGATCTGCCGGTGCAGCAGTTCCGCGTTCGAGCGTTCGCCGGAGGCCAGGCGCAGCTCGACGACCTCCAGGATGCGCGCGGCCTCGGCCTTGAGGCTGTCGCCCGCGCTGTTCTCGATCGCGTGGGTCTCCACGAACGCCAGCGGCACGCCGAGTACGGCCACGACGACCAGGACCACGCCGAGCGTGGTGTTGATGAGCCTGCGACGCAAGGTTGGTCCCGTCAGCTTTCCGAGGTCGGCTCGGAGATCGGCTCCGAGATCGGCTCCCGCGAAGTCGGCCCGGCCCGAGGTCAGCTCTTCTCGAAGCGGAAGCCCACACCGCGCACCGTGGTGATGTAGCGGGGATTGCCCGCGTCGTCACCGAGCTTCTTGCGCAGCCACGAGATGTGCATGTCCAGTGTCTTGGTGGAACTCCACCACGTGGTGTCCCACACTTCGCGCATGAGCTGGTCGCGGGTGACCACCCGGCCGGCGTCGCGCACCAGCACCCGGAGCAGGTCGAACTCCTTGGCGGTGAGCTGAAGCTCCTCCTCGCCGATCCAGGCGCGGTGCGAGTCGACGTCGATCCGCACGCCGTGCACCCCCTGACCGACATCGGCGGCGCCGCGGCGAAGCAGCGCCCGCACGCGCGCGAGCAGTTCGGCGAGCCGGAAGGGCTTGGTGACGTAGTCGTCGGCGCCGGCGTCGAGGCCGACCACCGTGTCCACTTCGTCGGCGCGCGCGGTCAGGACCAGAACCGGAAAGCCGTGCCCCTCGGCACGCAGCCGCCGGCACACCTCCAGGCCGTCCATCCCGGGCAGACCGAGGTCGAGAACGAGCAGGTCCACCCCGCTCTGCGCGGCGCACTCGAGAGCGCTTGGACCGTCCTCGCGCACCTCGACCTCGTAGCCCTCTCGGCGCAACGCACGCGCGAGCGGTTCGGAGATGGATGCGTCGTCCTCGGCGAGCAGTACGCGGGTCATGACCTTGATGTTACTGAGCCATCGGCGCGAGGTTGACGAGCTCCGCCCGACAGAGCTGCGGGGGCCGGGAATCGGCGGGATTTTTTCCCTGATCGAGGGACTGCGAACGACCGGGGCACCGGGACCGGCGCGCTCACCACTCGTCGTCCTCGTGTCGACGCCACGAGTACAACATCGTGGCCGCGGCCATCACCAGGATCAGCGCGCCGATCACGATCAGCGCGATCGTCCCGCCGGAGATGTCCCCGTCGTCCTCGCCCCTGCTCAGCGTCCCGATGTCGACCCCGCTCGGCTTGCCCGCTCCCTCGGCGACCCCGCCCGGGCTCGCGGCCGGGCTCTCCGCGCGCTGTGACGCGGTCTCTGCGGACGTCGCGCCCGATGCCGGGGGTTGTCCGGCGCCGGGGCTCGCCGCGGTGCCCTGCGGCCCCTCCGGGGCCTTCCCCGCCGCATCGACCTTGAGCGTCGCGGCGGGCGGCGCGGGAGCGGTCGGGAAACACGTGGTGATCTGGTCGCCGAAGATCGCGGTACTGGTGACCATCTTGCCCGGCGCGATCCTGATGTCGCCCCTGGCGTCGAGCGGCACGGTGATCTCGCCCTCGTAGGGCGGCACCACGATCTGTGCGGGCGTGCCCGGGATGTCGACGCGCATCCTGGGCCCCTGGAGCGTGAGTTCACCGCTCGCGCCGCCGGACAGGACGAGTTGGATCGACGGGGTCAACGGGGTGCCCGGGAACGGCAGTGGGCTGGTCGCGGGGCTGCCGCCGAGGGTGACCTTGATCTTCACCTTGTCGCCGGGGCGGACCGGATCGCTCGGTGCCTCCAGCGAGATCTGCTGCGGACCGTCCACGGCGGGCTGATCCAGCGGGATGACGCAGTGCACCTGCACGATCAACGGTTCCGCCGCGCCGGCGGGCGGGGCGAGCGCGAGCGCCGAACCGACCGTGCAACCCAGAGCGAGGGCGGCACTCGCCATGCGTGGAGCCCAGACAACCATCGGAGTCGCGTTCCTTCTCATGGGTGGCGGGATACAGCCGAAGGGTCCCCCGGCCGGGTGAGGACCGGCAAGGGGACCCTTCGATTTCGGATCAGCTCGGTTCGGCCATCGTGGCCGCTACGGCGCCGAGTTGCCGCCGGGTGTGCTCCGAAGGTCAGACCTGGTTGCGGATCCGCCGACGGTAGGGCACGAACAACATCAGCGCGATCGCACCGAGCACGGCGGTGCCGGCCGCCATCGCGAACGCGGTCATGCCGCCGCCGGAGGCGCCGGTGTGCGCGAGGTCGCCGGTGGCTCCGCCGGTGCTGGTGGTGCTGCTGCCACCGTCGCTGCCCACATTGCCCGTGGGGGTCTGGGTGACGCCGCCGGTCGTGCCGCCGTCGCCCTTCGCCTTGAGGGTGGCCGAGACGGCGGTCTTGTCGGCCTTGCACTTGAGGTTGACCTTGACCACCTGCTCGCCCGGGATCTCCAGGCCGAGGTTGAACGCGCCCGGGGTGAACCCGTAGTCGCCCGCCGCGCCGACGGTGAACTCGCCCGCGAGGGGACCGGCCGCCTTGATCTGGTCGCCCGGCTTGATGCTGACCTTCTTGGCCGCCAGCGTGACGTCGAACGGCTTCTTGTCACCGCCCGTGGTGTCGATGGTCAGGGTCGGGACAACGGTGGCCTCGACCCCTTCCGGCGGCGTGATCGAGGGCGCCGTGCCGAGGATGTCGTCCTTGAACTTCGCCTGGACCGCGACCTTTTCGTTCGGCTTGGCGACGCTGGGCACGATCACCTTGATGGTCGTCTTCAGCGGCAGCGGATCCCCGAACTTCTCGGTGCCGAGGAAGATGTCACAGGTGTAGTCGACCGAGACGTCCTTGCCGTTCGGGGCGCCGGCCGGCGGGTCGCCGCCGCCGTCCTCGCTGATCTTGAGCGTGCCCAGCTCCGGTGCCGTCCCGGTGGGCTTGCACACCGTGACCTGCGAACCGGCGATCTTTACGGTTGTCGTCCACTCCTTCGGCTTGAGCGTGATGTCGCTCTTGAGGTCGGCCGGAATGGCGATCTTGCCGTCGAACTGCGGGAGGGCGACGTCGCCGTCCTTCTCGGCGACCAGCTTCCCACCGCCTTCGAGCTTCACCTCCTTGGTGGTGCCGCCGCCTCCGCCGACCTCGAAGGTCATCGAGAAGGTGAAGTCGTTGTTGAGCTTGGCCGGTGCCTTCTGCCCGGTCGGGCCCATCTTGACGCCGACCGTCGCGACGTTGCCGGGCTTGATCGCGGTCGTGGGCATCACGAGTTCGATCTTCTGGTCGTTCGTGACGTCCTTGCCGCCGGCGAGGATCGGCAGCTTGCAGGTGTCCGGCACGACCACCTCGGCGGCGACCGCAGTTCCGGAGAGGCCGAGCATGCCGCCGGAGGCGATGGCCAGGGCTGCGGCCCCCGCCATCGCGGTACGCGTGATTTGGCGCTTCATCAGGTTGTGCGCTCCCTTCGTCGGGGCGGGACTCACCCCGTCGTGTTGGTCAGCTCAGCGTGAGCGTCAAGGTCGCCGAGTAGCTCTCGGCGGAGGTGTTCCGGTCGGGCAGCCGCAGGGTCAGCTCTGCGCCGACATCGAATTCACCCCCCGTGACGCTCGGTGACGACGATGTCGAGCACAGGGTCGCCGTACGGCTCGACTCGGCCCGGTTTCCGGGCCTGGCCGAGCTGGGATACGGGCCGCGTCCCGGGTGCGGCGTGCAGTACGGATCCCAGACGAGGTTGTGCGCCTCGATCCGGGTTCCGTCCTCCGCCCGGAAGTCGGACATCGCGCCGGTGAGGGTCCACCCGTTGCGCGACCCGCGAAAGTCCTGGACCAGCATCGGATTCAGCGCACCCTTGGCGGTGCCGCTGGTGCGATCCACGGTCAGCCGGCTCTGTCCGGTGTTCGGGGTACTGACGGCCAGGACACCCGGGTTGATGTTGCCGTCCACCCGGTCCGGGGGCCGAGGTTGGTCGATCCTGGTGTCCCAGTCGAGTTCTCCCGCGCCGGACACCGATCCGTCGCCGGCGCTCCCACCCGATCCGGGCGGGTTCGAAACGGTCGAACCGTCGCTCGGCGCGGCGGAGCCGGGATCACCGGTACCGGTGGTGGGCGCGGGCCGGTAGGTACCGCCGCCGCTCGGGCCGGCCTGGTCGGTGACGTTGGTGTGCGAGGGGCCGAACTCGCCGCCGCCCGGCCCGTAATAGAACGCGAGCACGGTGCCGATCACAGCGGTGCCGGCGATCAGCGCGCCGAGGCCCCGGCGGGGTCGGGTGGTCATCGATCGCCTCCCCCGGACTCGCCGGCACGCGGGTGGTCGTCCTCGCCGGGCTCGGAACCCGCGTACAGCGGACCGCCGATCACCATCGTCTCGACCATCGAACGCACCGGGCGCTTGCTCAGGTCCACCGGTGCGGCCGAGGACTGCGGCGGGCGTCTGTTCGCGGTCCGGGAATCCGACTCGCCGTCATCCGCCTTGTCCTCGGCGGACTTTCGGTTCTTGTCGTCCCTGGTCAACCGGGACGGCGGCTCGGCCAGGCCGACTTCGCGCTCGCGCTCGCCGGCCCGGCGGGCCCGCTGTTCGCCGATGAGTTCGACGATGCGCAGGAACAACCGCCAGGCCGCCACCGGCACCACGATCACCAGGAGCGCGCCGAAGATGTAGACGCCCCACGGACGGCCGACCTCCAGGGCCTGTTCGTCCACGATCTGGTTGTCGTACGTCACGCGCCAACTGAAGGTGCCGTGTTGACGGGGGTTCAGTTCCACCGGGAGCGAGATGGTGGTGCGCTTGCCCGGCGGGATGGTGACGTGCGACTCGTAGTTCTCCCAGGTCGGGGCGTAGACACCTTCGTAGAAGCCGATCCGGAAGGTCGGGTTGACGATGGGCTGTTGGCCCATGTTCCCGACCTCGATCCGGAACCGGCGCTGCACCGGCGAGCCGAACCAGGTGAAGATCGAGTCCTCGCCGACCATGGCGCTGTCGATGAAGACCAGTCGGCCGGGTGTCTTGACGGTCACCGGCAGCGGAGCGTAGGGCGCGCCGTCGATCTCCAGCGGCACGCTCGCGTCCTTCGGCGGGCCGTTCATGATCACCGCGATCCGGACCACGCACGGGCACGGGGACGGCGGGATGGCTGCGGTCAGGGTGATCGTGACATTGCCGGCGGCGTCCACGGTCCCGCTCGCGGCACTGGCCGCCGCGCAGTTGACCGTGCCGCGCAGGCCGTTCTCACCGCAGATGCTCGCCTGGACCAGCGAGCCGGGAGTCCAGTCGCCACCGACGACCGAGACCTTGTCCCCGGCCGCGACCTTGCCCGGGTCGATCGACGCGCTCGGTCCGGCCGGCGCCGGGTCCGCCGCACGCGCGGGCGCCGTGCCGCCCAGGGCGACCAGCCCCAGGAGCAGCACGGCGATCAGCGCGAGGGCGGTACCGCGGGCACGGCCCACCCGAACCACGTGACGAACCCGGTCGACCACGATCAACGGCCGACCCCCGCGGAATCGGCGGAGTCCTCGGCGGCCGGCGCGTCGGCGCGCGGGCGGGCCGGGGGCTGCTTGCCCTTCGGGCGCTTGGCGGCCTTCTTGGCGGGAGCGGCGGCCGGGACCGCGGGCTCGGCGTCGGGCTCGGGCTCGGCGTCGGCGGCCGGGACCGCGGCGGCCGGCTGCTCGGCGGCCGGTGTGGCGGATGCGGCTTCGGGCTCGGCCGGTTCGGTTGCCGCCGTCTCCGGTGCGGCGCTCGCGTCGGCGGGTGTCTCCGCAACGGGCTTATCCGCCACGGGAGTCGCCTCGGCGTCGGCCTGCTTGTCGTCGCTCGCCGCCACCTCGGCCGGCTTCTCCTCGGTCTCGGCGGACTTGTCGGCCGTCTCGGCCCGCTCGCCCTTGTCCCCCGACTCCGCGTCCTTGGACGTGTCCTCGGCCGGCGTCTCGACCTCGGCCTTCTCGGCCGCCTCGGCATCCGCAGCCGCACCGGAAGTCTCCGCCGACACCGCCGCCTTCGCGGGTTCGGCCGGCGCCGGCTCCGCGACGGGCGCGGATTCACCGGCGGCCTGGGCGTGCTCGGCGCCGGCCGGCGCGGGCGCGGCCGGGACCGGCGGCAGCACCGTCGTGTCGTCGGTCGGACCCACCGGGCCGGCGGGCTTGGCCGGGTCGCCGCCCTTGCCCTTGCGTCCGTTGCGCCACACGCCCCAACCGATGCCGGCGACCAGCAGGAGGGCGGCCAGGGTGAGCAGGCTCGGCCACGGCACGGCCGTGTACGAAGCGCTCGCGTCGTCCTTGATGTTCTGGTCCGCGACGACACCGTTCACCTTGACGGTGACGTGGTCGAGTCGCGGGGCGTCCTTCCACTCGACGACCTTCTCCACGGCCGAGCCCGGCAGGATCTCGGTGCCCTCGTCGACCTTGCTCATCAGCTTGCGCCCGAACAGGCCCTCGGCCTTGAGCTCGAACTTGGGCCGCAGGATCACGTTGCCCCGGTTGATGATCCGGTAGGTGACCTTCGCCTTGCTCGAACCGAAGAACTCGTGGAAGCCCGCGTCCCGCTTGACCTCGACCTTTTGGATGTCCATCGCGGGCAGCGCGTCGCCCTGCACCCGCAGGTAGACCCGGGCGCCGATCTGCCGCTGGATGTTGACCTTGATCTGGCCCTGCTGCTGAGTGCCCTCGATCGCGGTGTTGAGCGCGACGATGGCGCCGGGGTGGTCACCGGGGGTCGCGTTCGGCGGGATGACGATGTTGAACGGGACCTGGCGCTTCTCCCCCGGTTGCAGGGTCAGCGTCTGGTTCTCCGGCGCCACCTGGATCCAGGTACCGACGTCCTTCTGTTTGTCGGTGACGGTGCGCAGTGCGAAACCGCCGTCGCGCGGCGTGTTGTACGCGTCCGCGCCGAACAGCTTCATGGTCAGCGGCGCCGGGCTCGTGTTGTGCACGGTCACCACGTCGGGAACGGTGGTGCCGGCGGCGCCTTCGAGGAAGAAGTAGCGACGGGCGTTCTGGCTGGTGCCGTCCGGCACGAACGGATCGACCGACCATTCGCCGTTGCCCGCGGCCGACGCGGGGGTCGGTGCGACCAGCGTCAAGGATGCGAACAGCGTGGCCAGCACCGCGAACAGGGTGGCCAGGGATCGGTTGCGTCCGCCTTGCCGGCGGCTCGGGGGGGCCGGGGTGCCCGTCATCGGTGTCTCCAGAACTGGTCTGTGTGCTGCGGATCGAAAGGGCCGGTTTCGGGAGCGGATCCGAAGGGCCCGCGCTGTGTGTCTGGGTGGAACGGATGCGGATCACCCGCCTGCGGTGTGGGCGGGACGGGCCGGCTGCCCGCCCCACCCTCCGCTCTGCGTCGATCCGCAGCGGCCCGCTCCGGCGGACCCTGGCCCCCGCGGGGGTGTGCGGGGGGCACCGGCCCCCCCGGGGGAGGGCCTGGGGGGGGTTGCGCCCCCAAGAGTTAGGCGGGGGGC